>NZ_FMUY01000007.1:0-172267 GCF_900101325.1 Pseudobutyrivibrio sp. AR14 | reverse complement strand
AAAATTGTTACTGTTCGATTGTAATTTTCGAACATATGTGCTAAATTATTTATGCGGTTCTTCCGCACTGAAAGTACCCATGACGAGGTGGAAATCTCCCGAACCATTCTATAAGGTGCTCCACAAAGTGGATGTCACTATGGAAGGGAGGTGACGCATATGTCGGACTATGAAATGTTGATGATTATGCTAACAATATTAGCATTACTCCTTACAGCTTGTGGTTTCTTACTTGCGTTGCTTGACTTTCTCGAAAAGAGAAACAACAAGCGAAAAAAATAATGCCTCTCTCGTCTGCAAACGAAAGAGGCGGCTCTCACTGAGAGCTAATTTACTCTATCGGGAGCATCCACTTTGGAGTGGGTGCTTTCTTTATCTATAATATAACATCATCTATAATCCATTTCAATCATTTTGAATCCATTTCCATGAATTTACCCCACAGAAAGCACTTCCGTCCTCTCAAGAGGTAATCCCTACAAATTCTTACATCGCATCAAGGAACCCTCTGATTTCCTCCACTACTCGCTCTGGCTCCTCTACATACACATAGTGTCCACAGTCTAGCTCTACCAACTTTCCATTTGAGGATGCATCTACTATTGCCTGATGACTAGCCAGCCATCCGTCACCAGCTTCAGTAGAAACTAACTGCAATGTAGGTACCTTTGGCAATGGATTGTTATCAATCATATCGCAGGCAGCATCCAGGCTCTTTGCCTCATTGAGAAGTGTTTTATTTAAAAAATTTCTATTTCCGATGGCAATAATCATCTTCTCCTCTTCACTACCTGCTTCATCTGCCATCAATCTTAAAAATCCCATTGCTCTAAGTACCCTAATACCTGTACCTTCAACACCAAAAATTCCATCATGAAATTCTTCATCTCCTTTTATAGATGAATCAGACATATCCATTCCAATAATTGCCTCTACTTCCTCTGGATAATTCTTAGCCCAGATAAGTGACTCAATTCCAGAAATAGAATGTGGGCAGAGCACGTATGGCCCCTTGATGCCCAGCTTATCAAGCGCCTTTCTGTCCTGATCCACAATTGTCTCAAAACTTCTCTCTCCATCAACCACATCACTAAGTCCATAACCGAATCTCTCAATGATTACCACTTTATAATCCTTTGCCAGCTCCTGACACATTGGTAAAAAGTCTACGTACGGGCTAGCTGTTCCAAATCCCGGAAGCAGAATTATGGTATGGTTCCCAGAGCCCTCAGTGTAAACATGCATGTTGTGTCCATCCACCTCTACCATTGTTCCTGGCGGATTTTTCCAGTAGACCTCTTCCTTTTTAAGCATCACCTGATTGTATATGAATACGCCCACTACAAAAAGCAACATCAGTCCGATGATCCCCATGAAAATGTTTCTAGTAATTATTAAGAATTTTCTCATCCAAAATTCCTCCTATCTTTTATTCACACTAATACAAAAGATAAAAACGTAAGCTCTGCCATTGTACTAATCCAATTCTTAAAAAATCCTTAAAATACGCATTTCCATATTATTTTGGTCCTATAACCCCGTCCCCCTGGACCAAAAAAACCAGCACACCTACAAAGAGTGTGCTGGCCTAGAAATCAATTATTTTGGCCCTATAACCCCGTCCCCTAGGGCCAAAATTATCTACTCGATAGCAAGCTTTCCGTAGAGCTTTGACTTAGCAAGCTCTACTGTGGCAAATGGTCCTGGAATCACATCAGTTCCACGGTGATTGCCAAGTACATCACAGTCAAATGTGATAGGTGTGCCATCAGGATTCTCGAATTTCTGCTGTGGCTCAAATGCCTTGCCCAGAGTGTCTGTAGAAATCATGTCTACCTTGAAATCCTTGACGAGCTCAAAGAGATTTGTATCAAGGAAGTACTCGCCATTTTTCTCTACCACATCAACGCGGGCCTTCTTAGACTTGTCCACAAGTTTATTTTTCTCATTCTTCCATGGCTTTGCACCAAGGAAATATGCGTTGCCATCAATCCATACTGGAAGATGAGCGAAATGAGCATCCTCATGCTTTCGCATATCCGGATATACGGTATCCATATCAAACATCTTAATCCACTTGTCGTATGTAGGATACTCGTCAAAACAGTATGTACCTACCTTGCGGTTTTCAACATATTTCTCTGTTGGGTCCGAGTCATTAAGAAGCTCAAGATCCTTTGATGACCACTTCTGGATGAAAATGTTGTTGTAGATTCTGTCGTCACCGTGAAGGAATGTCATGAATCCCATTACCTCTGTTCTATGAGGCATGTGATATGGTGTATATCTCCAACTTGTTCCATCTCCTACGTAGGTAAACGAACCGGCACACAGGTTGTGGACCATTGCCACACCCTGCGTCGCGATTCTCAAAGATACATCGGAGAGAAGAATGTTATTGTCAATAAGTGTTGGGCCGTGACTTACCTCTACGAAAATATCCTGGCATGTCATGCCGCCCTTTAGCTGCTCTGCAAACTCTGGGCGCTGATTGTCGTGAAGCAGGTTCTGGGTAATTCTTGTACCCTGAGCCTCCCAGTCGCACCAGATACCCATTGTGCAGTGGTGGATGTGATTGCGTCTCATAATTACATCGATTGCTGCATGCATTTTGATACCTGCAATCTCAGCTCCGCCAAGCTCCATCATGTTGTTGATATGATGAATATGATTGTCCTCTATAATACTAAATACTCCACCCATTCGGCCGATGATTCCACCCTGCTCGCAGTGGTGGATGTTGTTGCGGCGGATAATGTGTCCACCAATTTTCTCCTTAACCCAGCCATAATACTGGCCTCGGCATACTGAGTCTCTCTCCATCTGAGTAGGACTCTTAACATGCTCTGTTGTATAGAAGTTGCTATTCTCTGGGTCATAGTATCGGCCAACGCAGATACCTGCGCACTTGCTGCCCCAGATTTCATTGTCCTCGATTATCCAGCCCTTGCTCCAGTGAGGAGAAATCATTCCATCCTGGTAAGCTGCTGGTGGCGCCCATGTTGTAGCCGCCTTGTTGATGTTAAATCCGCTGACTGTAATGTAGCTCACGCCCTCTTTGCTTGGCATAAAGCACTCGCGTCTTACAGTGATTTCAACATTTTCCTTGTTTGGGTTTGCCCCGCCAAAGTTACAGTAGAAAACTGTCTCATCATTTTTCTTGTCCTGTTCAGCGTACCATTTTCTAGTTGATTTTTCTGGTACCCATGAGCACTCATATACTTTTGCCTCAATACACTCTTCGATGCTAAGTGCCTCGTAAAGTGCCTCATCATTTAACCAAACGCATCCTGTGTGCTTGTTTGGAGTTGCAAAATACCAGTCGCCGTATACAAGTGTTGTGTATGGATTATATCCACCAAAGACGCTGTTTTTCACCCTGGTTGTCCACACATTTTTCTTGTATTTCTCCCAGCCAGTCAGCTTCTCTGCTCCTGTGATAATTGCCCCAAGTGGCTTGGTGCTCTTGTAAACTATAGGAGCATCTTCAGTACCTGCATTTACAGGGTCAACATACTCTCTGTATGTTCCTGGAGCCACAAGGATTTCATCTCCAGGAAGTGCCACTTTTGCGGCTTCATTTATTCTTCTGTATGGCAACTTTTCTGTTCCGTTGCCATCGTGCTTAGCATTTACATCTACGTATATTGTCATAAAAAATCTCCCTTATGTTATCCCTTAACTGCACCTGCCATCATGCCCTTTACAAGCTTATCCTGGAAAATGATAAACAAAATTATCATAGGAAGAACAGAGAGAGTAAGTACTGCAAGGATAATAGGAATATCAAGTGAGTGCTCACCCTTGAACTGTCCAAGTGCAAGTGGAAGTGTCTTTTTCGCTGGTGTAATAAGAAGAGTATTCGCAAATGCGAATTCATTCCACATAGCAACACCGTTGTAAATAGCAAGTGTAGAAAGTCCTGATTTTGAAAGAGGAAGTATTATCTTGAAGAAATTCTGATAGCGATTGCAGCCATCAATTTCTGCCGACTCCTCAATCTCCTTTGGAATAGTTTTCATAAATGCTGTCAAAATAAACACAGACATTGGCAGCGCAAATGCAACATAAGGACCTATCAGTGCCTTAAGGGAATCATAGAATCCTATAGCTGTGGTCAATTTGAAAATAGGAATAAGTGTAACGTGCATTGGAACTGACATCATGGCAACAATTGTTGCGTAAATCAGTGGGTTCAGCTTAAAGTTCATTCGAGAAAGTGGATAAGCTGCAAATGCTGAGATGATAAGCATCAACACCAGCGAAATGCCAACTACAATTACACTTCGAAGGAAATATCCAAAGAATCCATTTTTCACCACGTTTATATAGTTATCAAAATACCATGGGTGTGGAAGGTGGAATACACCCTGCTGCAACATGTCAAACTGCTTACGGAAGGAGTTCATTATCATAAAGAAAAATGGTGTCAGTGTAAGCACCAACATGATGCATGCAAAGAAAATGGCTATGGCCCATGCTATCTTTGATTTTATTTTCGAGCTACGGTAATCCGCGCTTGTTGTATTATTTCTTGCCATAACTAGTAAACCTCCTTAACCTTGAATACCTTGTTAAAGATAAGGGCAATAGCAGTGATTAGGATAAACATTCCCGCTGCTACCGTAGAACCATAACCCATGCTAAACTGCTGGAATGACAGCTTATACATGTATGTAGCCATCAGCTCGGTTGTGCCTGCAGGTCCACCCTGAGTCATGTTCCAAATCATATCAAAGTACTTAAGCGAACCTATCAAAGACATGATGCATGCAGTCTTGAAAATAGGTCCAAGGAGTGGGATAGCAATATTTTTAATGTACTGCCATCTTGTGGCGCCATCGATGATAGCTGCCTCGTAAATTGTAGTATCGATGTTTCCGTAGCCGGCGATGAAATACACCATGTAAAATGGAGTAAACTGCCAAGCCATAACTCCAATTACTGTATAAAGGGCGTTTGGCGCTGTTCCAAGCAAATCGATAGTCACCTTTTTTCCCTGAATAATCGAAGCAAATGAAGAAACCATACCACCGTTTGTTGCTAACGCATATACGAATAAGAAAGCGATTGCAACTGAACTCATAAGATATGGCAAGAACCATATAATCTTAAAGAAGTTAAATTTCTTACCGCCTGCATCAAGGAATGTAGCAAGAAGCATTCCAAGCGGAATCTGCAGAACGATAGAAAATACCATTACTATTAAATTATGCTTGAATGATTTCCAAAACATTTCGTCATGGAGAAGAGTTTTCCAGTTCTCAAGCCCCACAAATACTTTGTCCGCAGAAATACCATTCCATTTGTATCCGCTTATGACAAATGTATCAATAACTGGATAAACTATAAAAATACCTATAAGTAAAAGGGCCGGAAATAAAAATACTGTCGCCGCTATGGCAGTACTTTTCGCCTTTGCCTGAGCAAGCCCCATGTTATTATTCTTTTTCACACTACTCTCCTTCCTACTGCTTTAATTAAAAACTGCCCCCAGAGCCGAAACCCTGTGGGGCAGCTTGTTTTTTCTACTACTAGCAGCAGCGTATACAATTACTTATGTAGCTTGTCATTGTTCCGCAAGAGCTTTTTGCATTGCCGCGTCGTGTTCCTCACCTATCTCCTTAGGCGTCTTTTCAAGACCGAACAATTCTGTCATACAATTCTTGTGTACTTCTGTTACAGATGCTGGAAGATACTGATCATACCAGAGCTGTACGTTTGAAGCGTTGAAGAATACATCAGCGATAATCTTCATGTTAGGATCGTCGATATTCTCTTCCATACCCTTGATTGAAGGCTGTGTACCTGTTGATAACTGGTCATTGTTGTATGTATCATCGTTGTAGTACTGAGTTGCAAGAACATAGCAAGCATCAAGCATATCCTGATTTACTGTACCGTCATCGTTGTAGCAGTTAAAGCTCATGCCCATACCGATTGCTGTACCGATTTCTACGTCCTGAGGAACGCCCTTAGCCTTAGCTTCTGAATCCTCTGGGAATCTGAATACGCCAATGTTCTCGTTGTACCACTCTTCACTATCATTCTTGATACCAGATACCTGCCATGCACCGTGAAGCATCATAGCAGCAGAGCCATCATAGAGAAGTGCTCTATCCTGATTGTCATCAGCTGAAAGTGAGTTAACACCATCTGGGAAGTATCCCTTCTTTACCCAATCCTGAATCTTCTCGCCAGCATAGATAAATGCTTCGCTTGTAAATGTTCCGCCATTTTCCTGTGTATATGCAGCATCGAATTCAGCATTGCCTGAGTGACGAGCAACTAAGTACATGTAGTACATAGAACCTGTCCACTTAGAAGCGTTTGCAAGTGAGAATGGTGTGATTCCGTTTGCCTTAAGTGTATCGCATACATCTTCAAGCTCGTCGATTGTCTGAGGAACCTCAAGACCTAAATCCTTGAAGATTGTCTTGTTGTAGAAAATGTCACATCCTGAAAGTCCACCAAATGGAATAGCAAGCATCTTGCCATCATATGTTGACTGTGCAACAGCTGCATCGATGAACTCTGGATGATCATATTTTGCATACATATCTGTAATGTCATTAGCATATCCTGAGTTGTAGTATTCAGCCATTGGACCGCCGCCCCAATGTACATAGATGTTAGGTGCCTGACCAGAACTCATAGCAACTACAAGCTGCTGCTTATAGTTATCATTCTGCTGGTGTACCTGAGTAATTTTGATGTTAGGATAGTCTGCCATAAATCTCTGTACGGCACCTTCCTGAGTACTCTTTGCTGGCTCATCTGTAGCGATGTCCCAAAGAATGATTTCCATTGGCTCTGTTGTAAGCTCTGGAAGATTCTTTCCATCTGTCTGCTTTGCGCCTGTGTTTACCGCTGTTTGTCCCCCTGATGATGAATCACCACAACCAACCAACGATGTCACAGCAAGAGCTGCAGCAAGTAAAGTACCAATAACCCGTTTTTTGTTCATACCTTATCCTCCTTCTGTTTAGTAGTCGCTTTTTGAAGCAGTCACTTGCTTCCTTCTTAAGACCGATTTTATATTACGAGAAAATATTTCGCCTGTGCATAATTGCTATGTACCATACTATAATTGCTATTTTATATGTGCATATTTAATAATTTACCTAAAAAGGTCAATTATTTACCATTGCAATATGTCGCTTTTGTCACTCATTTACGGGATTAGGTATGTTATAATGTGACAATAATAATCGTAAATGCGGATACGATAAAAATTGCTATTTCTGTTTTTTCTATTCATCTTTTGGGGGATTGATGGTATGAAAAGATATTATGAAGATGCTAAAGAACACGTTCAGCACAAAGTTAACACCAGTCTGAGGATGTTTATCAACCGTCTCCACGCTGATTTTCCAGCTCACTGGCATACGGACATTGAGATTATCTGGCCAAGAGAGGCTCCTTACAAGGTAATCTGCGGCAATCAGACTTATTATGTAGAGGTAGATGACATTCTTTTGATTTGTCCTACCGTTCTTCACGAGATTTTTTCTCTATCTCCTGGCACTAGAGTCTACATCCAGGCAGATTTTTCCGGCATCGGCGCCATAAAGGAAATTGACAAGGCCTTTCACCTCATGGCTCCTGCCCTTCACATCAAGAAAAAATCTTGCCCACCTGACGTCTACAATTATCTTTGTAGCCAAATGAATAAGATTATGGAACTGTATTTCGGCTCTACGCCGCCTATTTACACCCACGAAAAAGAGGTGGACGAGTCAGTTATTTCCTATACAAAACTTGCGGACTATGACGAGCTTGAAATCTATTCTATTCTCATGCAATTAATCGCTTTTTGTGGAAAGAATATCCATCTATTCAAAGAGTCAAACTCACAGGCTTCTGCAGGGGCATTAAAAAATAGTCTTCCTCTCAACAATGTGTGCAACTATATTGCAGAGCATTTTTCAGAGGACCTGTCACTAGAGTCAGTGGCTTCCTTCGCCGGCTTTAGCAAGTATCATTTTGAGCGCATATTCAGCGACTACACTGGCGTCACATTCTACCAGTATTTACAGCAGATTCGCATAAATTACGCCACCACACTTTTATCCAATCCGGAGCTTTCCGTCACGGACATTTCCTACCAGTCCGGATTTGCCAGCTGCACCGCTTTCACCCGTGCCTTCAAAAAAAGCACCGGCTATCCGCCATCAAAGTTCAGAGTTTTAAACGAGGAGCAGCACCCACTCAGCGCCAATCCTCATTTTGCAGACAGAAAATTGCGTCACACAGTAGTGTGACGCATTACTTTCTATAAATCAAATTTTGTTATATTAAGTGTGACATCTTCGTTGGTGCTAAAGTAGATGCCATCACAGGCTACATCTGTTGGAAGTGATGCCGTCATTACGTATTTACCGCCTTCAAAAAAGACTTCCATGCTGTATCTATCCATTACAATGCGCACCTTGATAGATGAGCTATCCCATGGAATATGGGCACGTCTTTGATGGACAATAGCACGTCTGGAGCCGGAGAATTTCCTGTCGATTTTTGCAATATTTTCCTTTGGACGAAGCACTATATCTGTGTGGTACTTTTCGTCTGCTGCAACGGAAATCACAAATCTATCGAATACTACCTCTGGATTTTTAGAGCTCACTTCAAGCTCTATATCTAGACAACGTCCCCTGATTCCATCCAGGCATACTCCATCTGCTATCGATTCGCTGTCTCTATCTTTTAAATCCTTGTTGGCAGCAATTAACATGTCCTTGTACTCTACCTTGCCTGAGCGCATATCCTCTAGCTCTCTGATAGGCCACTGGCAAAGTCTTCCATCTTTAATAGAGATTTCCCTAGGCAGAGTCATCTGTCCGAACCATGGTTCATTCTTATCGTGGGCACCTGTGGTATCCCAGTTTTGCATCCAGCCAATCATTACTCGTCGACCATCCTTTGTGAGGATTGTCTGCATAGCATAGAAATCAATTCCGTAATCTACCGCCTGAAATTTTTCCTCGGTAAATGTATCTGTTGACGAGTCATAATCTCCGATAATGCATAGATTGCCGTTTCCATTATGGAATTCAAATCCTTCTGGAAGCATGTCCTGTGGACTTGCAAACAGTACGCCCTTTCCATCTAGTTCAAAGAAATCCGGGCATTCCCACATCAAGCCATAGCGGCCTTTGTTCTCTGCGAATACTTTTTCAAACTCCCAGTTTAAGCAGTTATCGCTTTTGTATAGAAGTAACTGGCCGCTTCCATCTGCTGGTCTACTAGCCACCAGGCATCTATATGTGCCGTCGGATTTCTCCCAAATCTTTGGATCTCTGAAATCCGTTTTGCTGGCTCCCTCAGGGATATCATCAGTTTTAATTACTGGGTTATTCTCGTATTTTTCATAATCAAGTCCATCACCGATAGCAACGCACTGTGTCTGAAATTCTTTCATCTGTCCATTTTCCACAGTGCGTTTCATAACTCCTGTGTATATGAGCAAATGTCTTCCATCCTTAAGTGTTATTGCACTGCCTGAAAATACTCCGTCTTTGTCGTAGAATTCATCTGGAGCAAGTGCCACAGGAAGGAACTCCCAGTGGAGCAGGTCAGAGCTTACCGCATGTCCCCAGTGCATTGGTCCCCAGTGTGCATCATATGGATGATACTGGTAAAACAAGTGGTACATGTCATTGTAGATGCAAAATCCATTAGGGTCGTTCATCCAACCAACTCGTGGAGATAAATGGAATTTGGGCCTGTTCTCCATTGGAATTAACTTTTCAAAAGCCTCTTCGTACTTTCTGGCCTCTCTCAAAGTTTGACTGTTCATATATAAAATCTTCCTTACTTCTATTTCTAATTATTTAGCATAAAAATCATCTAAATATTTCTGATAGATTGCTAAGTATTCCTCTAAGCCGTAGCTATTTACCTGGTCTACATAGGCTTTCCATGAAGCATCAGTAATACCATCTCTGATAAACTCGGCCCTTGTTGAATTAATGTATGATACTAAATCTGTCTGGATTGTAGAGAGCTTTTCATTGTCCTCTGCTGACATAAATACTCGTGGATATACGTATTTTCCATGCATATCATCTGTGTAGTAATCCTTAATCCAATCAAGACGATACTGTGCATCATCGGGACATGTTACATATACATCGTAGTACTCATCTAAGATTGCAAGAGGGCCACCTACGCACTCTGCCTCTCTTACCTCTACAGGTGAAGCATCCCCAAGCGCTGCATGCTTAAGCATCTCATCTCCATTTGCATTTGTTCCAAGCTCGAAGATATCAAAATCATCATCCTCTCCATATGTACCCCAGTTGTTCTGTGGTGACTGGAATGGATCATACATCTTATCTAACCATGCGCATACAAATGCTGGATTTGTACAAACGCTAGTTACAACACATCTACCTCTATCAAATCCTGATGTAAATGAACCATTCTGTGGTGTGACATTTACTGTATCTGCCTGAAGTGCTGCAAGTGGTACATAGTCGTTGATGTTGTCGATATTAGCCACATCCCATGTGAAGCATACACCGTATCTGTGTGACTTACCCTTGGCAACATATGTTGACCAATCCTGTGTAAAGCACTCCGGGTCAATAAGTCCCTCATCGTAGAGTTTGTGAAGCCACTGGATACCCTCTTTGAATCCATCAGTTGTTGCTGTACATACAACCTGTTTATCATCTGTAACTGCAATATGCTGTCCCATATCTACGTCGCCGATACCATCACCGAATCCATTAATAAGAAGGTTTGGATCCTGATCATTTACGATACAAGACATTGGAATAATATCTCCCTCGATACCGAATTCCTTCTGAAGCTCTGAAGAATGCTCCTTAAATGCAAGTAATACCTGCTCAAACTCATCTACTGTTGTAGGTGTCTCAAGCCCTAGGAAATCAAGCCATTTCTGGTTGATAAATGGCATGTTGTTGCCTACAGTCTGAATGGCTGTCTTCTCAGAGCCAAGCTGCTCAATCCAAGGCAAAGCCCAGATATGGCCATCCTCATCCTCGCACATTGTACGGTACTCAGGATGGGCATCAAAAACTGCCTTTAGATTTGGCATATATTCATCAATATACTCCTCGACCGGTACAATTACCCCCTGGTCTGCGTATCTGATTAAATCGTTGTCGCTAAATCCTGCTGAAAACACAAAATCTGTAAGTGTGCTGGCGTTTGACATGTTGAGAGTAATCTTGTCTGCCCACTGGTCTGATGAAATGGCAGTCCACTCCACATGTACATTGGTATCCTCCTCAAGTCTCTTGAAAATTGTACGGTTGTTAGGGTCCTCCTCTGTGCCTACAGGATAGCTTGTTGTTCCTGTGATAGTCACTGTCTCAGCAAGTGGAAATGCAAGATTTTCCATATCAACCTTGTCCGCATTACTTGCGCTGTTACCCTTTTTTCCGCAGCCAACACCCATAGACGCCACTATGGTCACCGCAAGAGCTGCTGAAATCACTCTTTTCATACTGTTCTTTCTCATTTTCTTTTCTCTCCTCCTAATATAAAAACCTTTAACCTTTTACAGAACCTACCATAATGCCAGCATCAAAATACTTCTGGAAAAATGGATACATCACAAGCAGTGGCAAGCTGGAAATGATGATTGTGGAATACTTAAGGAGCTCAGCAAGTCTGGCTCTCTCTGCAGTAGACTGCATATCTGCAATCATTCCTGCATCCGGCTGGTTCTGAATCAAAATAGCTCGAAGTACCAGCTGAAGTGGCTGCTTAGATGCTGAATTTAGATAAATCATGGCATCAAAGTAGCTGTTCCACATTCCCACAAACTGCCAGAGACAAAGCACCGCTATAACCGGTGTACAAACCGGCAAAAGGATCTTAAAAAACAGCGTCAATTCATTTGCTCCGTCTACCTCAGCAGCCTCTCTTAATTCTCCAGGAATTCCTTTGTAATAAGTTCGAGCAATAATCATGTTCCATACTGAAAATGCCCCTGGTAAAATCACTGCCCACATGCTATCCAACAATCCCATGTTGCTGATAAGCAAATATGTAGGTATTAAACCACCGCCAAAAAACATAGTGATTATGAAAATGACGTTAAAGATTTTCTTTCCTTTAAAATCCTCTAAAGACATCGGGTAGGCACAAAGCATTGTGATAGCAACTGAGAGGAACGTAAAAACAAGGGAATAAATCACTGCATTTTTAAAGCCCACCCATATCTGTGCATTAGAGATGACTCTTTCATAAGCCGTTAAAGTCCATTTATCTAAGTCAAAAGTAATGCCCTTATTTTGTAATGTTATAGGATCCATAAATGATGCTATAACGATATAAACCATAGGTACGATGATTGCCAGTACAAAAAGCCCTAGAATCACATAACCTGTTATCAAAAATGTCTTATCACCTGCGGAATATTTCGCGAAGGCGCTTTTCTTCTTTTTTGCTTCCATTTCTTCCTCCCGACTATAGTCCCTGACCATCATTCATTTTCTCAACAATCTTGTTTACAGCCACTAAAAGAATCAGATTGATAACTGTGTTAAAAAGGCCAACCGCTGTTGAATAACTATAGTTTCCATCAAGCAAACCTTTTTTATATACATAGGTCGCAATGATTTCAGATGAACCCAGGTTCAAATCTGTCTGGAGGGCGTAGGCCTTTTCAAAGCCTATACTCATAATATTTCCTGCCTGCAAAATAAACTGGATAATAACCATATCCTTAATTGCAGGCCATTCTACCGCCTTAATCTGCTGGAAAATATTTGCTCCGTCTATCTGAGCTGCTTCTTTAAGTTCCTGGCTGGCATTTGCAAGCGATGCAGTGTACATAATGGATGCCCAACCTGCCCCCTGCCAGATACCACTTATGATGTAAATAGGTCTAAATGCCTCAGGCAATGTCAAAAAGTTGATAGTAGTTCCAAAAAGCATATTTACAGGTCCTGTAACTGATAAAAGAATACGAACCATACCACAGAGAACTATTACAGAAATAAAATTTGGCATGTACAAAACCAACTGAATCTTCTGCTTGATTTTGCTACTTCCAATTCTATTAAGAAGAAGTGCCAAAATAATTGGAATTGGGAATCCCCACAACAATCCATAAATACTCAGCTTTAATGTATTTACCAAAAATGTCATAAAATCTGGGGATGATAAGAATTGTTTGAAATACTCAAATCCAACCCATTCACTTCCGAAGAAGCCCTTAAATGGACTATATTTTTCGAATGCAATCAATATACCGCCCATTGGCAGGTACTTAAAAATGATCGTAAGCAAAAGTGCCGGTCCTAAAAAGAACACATACAATCTCCAGTGATGTATCACGTACGTAGCAGTACTGTGAACCCTATCTTTCTTTTCCATTATTCCTCCTAACCCACTTTCAACCGCAGCATAGGTTTGTGCGTTTGCACAAATCGATTATGCCTTTACTATATCAGTTTTTACATTTGTGTCAATGTATATTTGTGTATTTGTAAAAATATAACAAGTTTTTTTGTGTGCTTTTGTAATAATTTTTACAAGAATTTTTACATTTGACAAATAGATTTTTACATTTTATAATCTCTCTAGCGGGGTAAAATAGGGTTTTCATTTTTTTACAATTAATTAGGAGAATATAATGGCTAACAAAGTAACAATTCAAGATATCGCTGATGCACTTGGAGTTTCCAGAAACACAGTATCTAAGGCCATCAACAACACTGGCATCCTAGCCGATTCCACTAGGGAAAAGGTCCTTGCCAAGGCTGTAGAGATGGGCTACAAGCAGTTCTCATATGCTAATTCTGTTTCAGATATAATAGGTACTGCCACTGTTAAGAAGCCACTTGTATCTGGCGATTTTGCTCTTTTTATCGGAGGTTTCTTAGATAACTCTCACTTTGCATCTACCATGCTAGACAAGTTCCAGCACGAGATTACCACTCTCGGTTACAGCATGAGCATGCATCGAGTTACATCTGAAAATATAGAATCCCTTTCTTTACCGGTCAGTTTCAATAAGGATCGTACAGCAGGCATCATCTGTGTGGAGATGTTCAATCAAGAATACTGCGAGATGCTTGGTACTTTAGGCATCCCTCTTCTTTTTGTAGATGGTCCAGTAGCCAGCTACAGCAGGCAGCTTGAGGGAGACTTCCTTATGATGGACAATTCAGCTGGCATCTTTAAGCTGATTACAGATATGAAAAACAGAGGAGTTAAAAAAATAGGATTCGTTGGCGAGTCCCACCACTGTCGCTCCTTCTTTGAGCGCTATATGGCCTTTAGAAATGCCATGTACTTAAATGAACTTCCTATCGATGAGAAATTCTGTCTTACTCATATCCAGCCACATGGCACAGATTATTTTGCCAAGCTTTTCAAGACACTATCATCTCTCAAGGAATTACCTGAATTACTTATCTGCGCCAATGATTTTGTTGCAATCGACATCATCAATTGTCTCAAGCTCATGGAGAAGTCATATCCTGATGACATTATGCTTTGTGGCTTTGACGACTCAGCTGAATCCAAGGTCATGACCCCTTCACTTACCACTTGCCACATACATTCTCAGGCAATGGGATATACAGCTGCCAATCTACTACTCTCTAGAATCGAGCAGCCAGATTTGAATTACAGAACCGTATATACGGAGACAAATCTTATCTACAGAGAGTCCACTAGGGACTAGGCATATAGGAGTTTTTTATGGGAAATTTATTAAACTATGATGGACCAGTCCTTCGTTTTCTCACCAAGATAGTTTACAGTGTGTGGCTCAACATACTTTGGTTCATTTGCTGTATTCCTATCGTCACCATAGGAGCTTCCACTACTGCACTTTGTCATTGCTGTGAAAAGATGGCTCGGGATGAGGAAAGCTACATCACCAGGACATTTTTTACCAGCTTCAAACAGGACTTTTTTAAGAGCACCATAATAGGATTGATTATGATTGGACTTGGAGCAGCTCTTGCAGTTGATGGATATTTAATGTATCACCTTTGTTTTACATCAGTCTTTTGGACACTAGTAAGTGCTGTCTTAATCATTGCTGCTGTGGCATATATTATTGTTTTACTATGGATTTTCCAGCTACAGGCTCACTTCGTAAATACGATAATTAACATGTTCAAGAATTCCATAATGATTGGAATGAGATTTATCTTTTGTACTATCACAATGGCTTTTGTATTCGTAGCTATGGGACTTCTCATATACTATGTATGCACGCCAGCTATTATATTCGGCGTGGGCACATGCACTTATTTTTGTTCCATGCTGGCCAAAAATATACTGATTCAATGCGAATCACAAGAGTTTTAGTTATGAACAAATCAAAAAGCACCTTTAGACAATTAAATACCAAACAAAAACTGCAGTACATATGGGACTACTACAAAATCCACATAATAGCTACTGCAGTTATTATTTGTATCACTTTTTCAATTATAAGCACCGTCAGAAAAAATAATACTGCGGACCTATATATGGGCTACATCAATGTTGCCACCACAGACTCCCTCACAGGCTCCATTGCCTCGGACTGTCATATGGATATATACAACTACAATGACCTGCTCATTACAGCAGATCCCGACAGTGACAACATCCAATATGCCTATGGCTCTTCTATCAAGCTCATGTCAGCCATCAGTGATGACAAGTTAGACATTATAATCGCCGATTCTTACGGCATCGGCCACGCTGATGATTTAGATTATCTTACAAATCCAGCAGATTTCCTATCTGAGATGGCACCTGAGCTATTGAAAAAATATGAGCCTTACTTTGTCTACAACATTGACGGTCGTCCTTACGCAATAGACGTCTCAAGTATCAGCCCCTTCAAGGAAGCAAATTACACTGCCCCCGTATATCTAGGCATCATTGCATCTGATAATAATAGAAATAATGCTATAGTTAAACTGCTTTATACTTTGATAAAAAAATAGAGCCGCCTTGGCTCTATTTTTAATGCGTTGCTTTTCTACTGGGCCTCTGTTTCTGCCCTTTCTGCTATATATGCATCTACTCCATTTGCAATTCCCACAGCAACCTTTTGCTGATAGTCATCTGTTACAAGCTTTGCTTCCTCATCTGGGTTGGATAAGTATCCCACCTCAACTATGGTAACTGGTACCATACTCCAGTTGATTCCACTCATGGAATCATCCTCGAAAATGTTTTGTTTCTTACATCCTGTTTCATCCACAAGATAATCAAGTACACATTCTGACAGCAGACGGCTCTCCTCATAGCGATTGCCATTATATGGATTATTAGGAGTCTGGCACATGGTCATGGCTCCATTGACACTAGAGCTGTCATAGCCATTGCAATGGATTCTGATAAAGGCATCTGCATTTACCTCATTGGCAATGGCTGCTCTCTCGCTATTACTCATATTTACATCATTATCAGTTCTGCACATGATGACAGTGTAGCCTCTGGCCTCAAGCTCTGTCTGCAGCTTAAGTGCTATCTCAAGATTCAGCTGATACTCTGGCGTGCCAGTTTTTACACCAACATTTCCATAGGTTACCTTGGCCTTTTGTTCACTTGCACCTGGCCCTATAGGCTCCTTTGACAAGTCACCCTTTTTCTGATGACCTGCATCAATGACAATTACCTTATCCTGGTTGGTGGCGCCTAGTTCCTCTGTGGCAGTCTCATCGGCGGCTGGCTCTTCTGATTGCACATCCTCTGTTGTAGCTGGCTCCTCTACCACTGCAGCGGGAGTTTCCACCTCAGCTAGATACTGGCTATCTGTCTCTTTTAGACCCGCAGTTTTATAGGATGGATACAGAAAAAATCCAACCAAAATCAACAATATACTAATGATAAAAATTAATACTTTCTTCTTCATAAACATTCCCCATTCTCTAGTTGCTAAATCTCTATTATAAGGGCCTTTTTTGACCTCATATCCGCATAGAAATATTAAAGCATTTTTGTGTATTCAATTATATGATTATACTGTTAAAAAATCAAAGAATTGTATGCTATTTAGGGAATCGTATACTTAATTGAAAGAAGAAATGCAAAATCGATTTTCCGTGAAATAATTCTTTCTATGCTATAAAATAGAAACATGAATTACACAAGCTTATCTGATTATCTAAAAGAAAAATATAATACGAAAGTTTACAAACTTTCCCTCACAAGTGGATGCACCTGCCCCAACAGAGACGGTACCATCAGCTACGGCGGATGCATTTTTTGTTCCGAAGGCGGTTCCGGCGATTTTGCTGCAAAAGGCGACGATATTGATTCACAAATCAACCAAGCCAGAGCCCTTGTAGATAGCAAAATCTCCAGCAAAATTCCACCAGCTGAGCGCAAGTATATCGCCTACTTCCAGTCCTTCACCAACACCTATGGTGATGAGGATTACTTGCAGGATTTATTTGCAAAAGTCCTAAACCGACCAGAAATCGTAGGCCTATCAATCGGAACTCGTCCTGACTGTCTATCTGACTCCATGATCCAGTTCCTCTCTGAACTGAACCAGACTAAGGAAGTGTGGGTGGAGCTTGGTCTTCAGACCATCCATGAGTCCACCGCCACTTTAATCAATAGAGGCTACCCACTATCTGTATTCGACGACGCCTACAAGCGCCTCACTGACGCAGGCCTCAAGGTAGTGGTCCACCTTATCCTCGGTCTCCCTGGGGAGACTGAATCTCAGATGCTTGAATCCGTAAAATACCTTGCTGACCTTTCGCCTACCCTATTTGGAATCAAGCTTCAACTACTCCACATCCTACGTGGCACAAGGCTTGCGGACATGTATGAATCCCAGCCATTCCACGTATTTACCCTAGACGAATACTGCAGTCTCGTAGGCCAGTGCCTCAAGGCTCTGCCACCTGAGACTGTCATCCACCGCCTCACCGGGGACGGCCCAAAGCGCCTCCTCATAGCACCTACCTGGAGCGCCAACAAAAAGCTGGTCCTCAACACCATGACCCGCTTCCTCGCCTCCCAACCGTAGGTGGTGCCCAGAGGGGCCTATGCATATACCTGGTGCCTGGGGCTGGGTCAGCCCTTAATCTCCTGGAGGAAGCGCTTGGCGATTTGGGCGTCGGCTGAGCGCTCCAGGTAGACTCCGTAGACGTCCCAGGTGTAGGCGTCTTTGATGGACACGGCCCTAAGCTCGTCGCTGTCGTCAAAGAAGCGAGGCGCGATTCCAATGCCTACTTTGTTTTTGACAAGGCTGCGGATGGTAACGCCATCGCCAACGTGTGCAATGATTTCAGGGTTGAATCCATTCATGTGGCAGGCATTGATTACATCGTGGTAGATGCGGTAGTTTTTGTTCATGGAGATAAGAGGCTCGTCCTTTATGTCCATTATGCTGACGCTATTTTCGTTCCAAAGGCGGTGTCCATTGTAAACGTATAGTACGATGTCTACAGACTTGATGAGCTGAGCCACTAGGCCTGGCGCCTCTACCTTGCCAACTACTAGGCCGCAGTTGATTTCCTCCGAGAGGACCTTTTTTAGGACTTTTTCATTTTCCTGCTCGTCCCATATACCCACGATTTCCGGGTTGGATTTCATGAAATGATTTACAACAGGGATGTCGATGGCTCGGATGGTACCTGCTGCAAAACCTACTTTAAAACGCTTTTCCTTTGAGCTAGCTGCTTCAATGGCTGAAAACATCTCGTTGATTTCCTTGGAGATGTGCTTGGATTTTTCGTAGAAGACGATGCCGCTCTCTGTAGGCACAAATCCATCCTTGGTACGGGCAAAAAGTGGCGTACCGCACTCTTCCTCCATAGACTTTATCATCTTGCTCAAGCCCTGTGGAGAAAGAAATAACTTGCTGGCTGCCACCTGAAGATTTCTCTCCTCATATACAGTTTGAAAGCATTTAAAATTTCGTGTATTCATAATAAAAATTATAGTTAAAAAAACCCCGCCAGGCAACGGGCCTGACGGGAAATATTAAAAAAGAGAAATGGTTTGAAAAAGTAATTAAATGTTGTTTGCTACCTCGAATGCATCCCAGATACCGTACATGATGTTTGATACCTGTCTTGCATCACCAAGGAGGTAGATTTCATCTACGTCGTTCTTGTACTGGTTGTAGAGAGTGTTCTCGCTAGCGTAACCAACGCAAAGAACTACGCTGTCTGCCTTGATTTCCTTTGTGCCATCAGCAACAGCTGCCTTAAGGACGCCGTCCTTGTACTCTGTAACCTTAGCGCTTGTAACAACGTCGATTCCGTTGAATGGGATAAGCTTCTCAAGCATTTCCTTGTTTGCTGAGCAAATAGGACCGTTAACTGCCATAAGCTTGTCCAGGGCTTCAACGATTGTGCAGTTCTTACCCTTCTGAGCAAGATCAAGTGCAAGCTCGCAACCTACGAGACCGCCACCAACAACTACTACATTGTTGCCTGGGTCCTTCTCGCCGAGAAGTACCTGCTCTGCTGAGTAAACCTTGTCATCATCGCCAAGAGAGAACATCTTTGGACGTGAACCTGTTGCAAGAATAACTGCATCATACTGCTTGTCGAGAATCTCCTTCTCTGTAGCCTTTGTATTAAGGTGAACCTCAACACCAAGACGTGTCATCTCATCCTCATACCACTTAGCAAGTGCGATGTCGTCTTCCTTGAATGCTGGAGCGCCACCTGGGATAAGGTTACCACCAAGTCTGCCTGTAGCCTCAAATAAAACTGGCTCGTGGCCTCTCTCTGCAAGTACACGTGCTGCCTCACAGCCTGCAACACCGCCACCTACAACGAGAACTTTCTTCTTCTTGCAAATTGGGTTAAATGCATTGAGCTTTTCCTTACCACACTGTGGGTTAACTGCACAGTTGATAAGTGAGTATGTCTGGATACGTCCCATACAGCCTTCCTGGCAGCTGATACATGGACGAATCTGGCTAAGCTCGTTGCGACGAATCTTGTTAACGATATCTGGATCTGCAAGTGTAGGACGACCAAGTGAAATCATGTCGCAGATGTCGTTGTTGAGGCAGTCGATAGCTGTATCCGGATTGTCTACACGACCAGCCATGATTACAGGGATGTTTACGTGCTCCTTTGTAATCTTAGCGAATTCCTTGTATGGAGCTTTCTCCATATACATTGGTGGGTGATTCCACCACCAAGCATCGTATGTACCAGCATCAACGTCAAGGGCGTCGTAGCCGTACTTCTCAAGAAGCTTAGCAGCCTCGATACCTTCTTCGATATCACGGCCCTTCTCTTCGAATTCTTCTCCTGGAAGTGCTCCCTCACGGAAGTCCTTAACCATTGACTTAAGTGAGAATCTCATTGCAACTGGGAAGTCCCATCCGCAAGTCTTAGCGATTTCCTCACGAATTTCCTTAGCAAATCTAAGTCTGTTCTCAAGTGATCCACCGTACTCATCTGTACGCTGGTTAAAGAATGAAATAGCGAACTGATCAATAAGGTAACCCTCGTGAACAGCATGAATTTCAACACCATCAAAACCTGCACGCTTAGCGTTGTAAGCACCCTTACCAAAGCTCTCTACGATTCCGCGAATCTCTTCCTTTGTAAGTGGACGGCAAGTCTTGTCAAGCCATCTGTGTGGAATTGGAGATGCTGAAACTGGTGGGAACTCACCAAGGTTTGTAGGGATAGTAACACGACCGAAACCACCTGACATCTGTAAGAAAATCTTTGAACCGTATGCATGTACACGCTCTGTCATCTCACGGCTAGTTCTTACAAACTGTACTGGGTTATAAGTAGAGTTTGGTGTGTTAGGGAATGAAGGCTTCTCAACCTCTGTATCAGAGAAAGTTACACCTGTGATGATAAGGCCGATACCACCCTTTGCACGTCTTGTGTAGTACTCGATACCTCTTTCATTCCATCCGCCTTCGCAATCGCCGAGACCGAGAGGTCCCATAGGTGCCATGGCGTAGCGGTTTTTGATTTCCAGTTTACCAATAGTAATTGGCTCAAAAAGTCCCTGGTATTTCATTAAATATCCTCCTTTTTTTCTTTTTAACAACATCATTTTGCCAGCTTATTGTTAAAAAATTATCATTAAGTAACTTAATTTTACCTTAATCAAAAAAGGAGAGCCATCAACAAAAGGTTATGCATCCGCAACTATTAATTTATAATCCTCATTATCTTTTAATCGAGGTTACATTCTCTGAAAGAAAAAACCGCTCCGGCGCAGACAATGATTAAATCTTCCATGCTCATTTTGCCGCGGCTATATAAGAAAAGTAGAAGAAAAAGAATAATTACCGTAAATACGGATCTAGCTAATGCTAAAAGCTGCTGCTTACTTTTTTCATGGTCAAGCAATTTTTGCTTGGCATCAGCTGCATCCATGGAACGTTTGCCTATATCAACAATAGTATCCTGGCCTCTTCCATACTGAAGGACCTCATCTATTCCGTATGCCACATCTGCAATAAAATCATTGCCCTCTTCTCGCACCTCTTGGTATGATTCCTTTAATTTCTCGATGTTCATAGCATTGGAAACTGGAATCATACCACCGATTGTTACGTATGCGATGGCGCAGATAATCCCTACAACAGGATGCTCTATAGCAAGCAAAGCTGTCATTATGATGGAAAATGCGATACAGATTGCTGCATTGTTTCTTTTTTCTATGTAGCGGCTACAAATAGCCTGAAAAAGGCCGCAGACAACCCTCAACACAACCACAAGCGCAAATAGGCTAAGTCCCAGTGGGAGCTGGCGCAAATTGCCTGGTTCCCTAACTCCATTTACCGCAATATAGATATCCTCCGCCCCTATAAAAGCAGCGAATACCACCGAGAGATGTACAATCACTCCAAGTATTATATCAATTATGTTTAATGTCTTTTCCATATTCGTCTATCATCCCCTCTGAGAGAGTGTACACAGTATCTGCTCCTCTCACATCGTCGTACTCATCTGAAACATAAAATACTGTACGCTTCATATCATTTGCCAGCTTGAAAATAATGCCTCGGATTATTTCCTTTGAAGTGCCATCAATAAAGCTTGTTATGTTGTCAAAAACATATACTCGCGAGTTCTTAAGTAGGGCTCTCGCCAAAAGCAGTCGCCGCTTTTGTCCTAGGGTCAAAACATAGTCATCCTCAATTGACAAATCAAGGCCTCCCATTTCCTTTATCTCTGACCACAGATTAACAACGCTTAGGGCTCCTATCATTTTCTTTTCTGATACTTTTTTGTTGCCTAGCTGCAAATTAGCCCGCACTGTGCTCTTAAAAATATGGGATTCATCTGTGATGTAGGTCAAATCCTTAAGCAAGGCCTCCTCTTTTATCCCACTGAGCTCGCGGCCATTTATTTTTACAGAGCCCTTGTATGCTCTGTTTTCCTTGGTCAATATTTTCACTAGAGTAGACTTGCCTGTGGCTTTTGGCCCTGTCAGTCCTACGATGCTTCCAGCAGGAATCAAAAGTGATGCGGACTTGAGCACTTCCTTGCCATCGTAGCTGTATTTTACGCAGTCCATGACAATTCGTACCGGCTCCTCCGACACCTCTTCCTTGCCTTCCTTAGGCTCTCTCTTTTTAAGAAAATCCAATACATTTTCCACCTTTTTGGAATCCATTATTCCATTTTCCAAAACCTCTCCCAAACTTCTGAGAGGCTTGAAAATCTCCAGTGTCAAAAAGAATGTAATAAGAGCCCACTCCAGTCTAATATTTCCAACAAGAAGCTCGTTGATTGTTGATCTATATCCAAAATATGCTCCGATAAAAGTAAATGCATCAAGGGCAACAATGATATATTTAACAGAAATGATAAGCTCAAATTTCTTTGCCAAAGCAAAAAACAGTATGATTATTAAAATGGCAAATATCAGCACAAACATTACCTTTGCATTTATCATCCCAAGCATAATTGCCATGGTGATAGTTCCTAAAATGGCATAGCCAATTCGTGGCAGAAAATCGCTATAGTATTCCTCCACTGAGACCATGTCATCAGTAAGCATGGTGGCAATATTTTCCCGTGTAATTATTCCAGAATATGAATTTCCAAGTCTAGTGATTTTGCCGTAGATTTCACGGCGAATTTTTTCAGAAACAGCTCTGCTAGCATTTGCTTTTGCATCATAGAATAGTTTTATGAAAATCAATCTAGAAGCAATGCTAAGTGCTGCTATTGTCAGGTATCTGATTATGCGATTTGAATCAGTGATACCGTTGAATGCGTCAGATATTGTGATAGCAATACAGCCCACTAGCACTAACTGTGCTAGCAGGCCAATCCATTGCCATATTATTTCTTGGAGGACCTCAAGTGAGTCCTTACCCATTAACTTCAGAAGTCGCGTCTTTACCATTTATTCATCCTTCTCCGTAGGTTTAGGTGGATGTGATTTCATGACCGCAATCGCCCATGAATATCTTAGGTATTTCGCATATATTTTACTCGTAGCGCAATGCATCAATAGGATTGAGCTTGGCTGCCTTATTTGCTGGGTAGTATCCGAAGAATACACCGATTGCCATTGAGAATCCAACAGCGATTACAATACTTTCTACTGAAACTGCTGCCTCGTATCCCATCATCTTAACTGCAAATGTTCCCAAGCCAACACCAGCTAACATTCCTATAGCTCCACCTATTAAACATATTACCACAGATTCGGTAATAAATTGTAGACGAATGGAACCATTTGTTGCACCAAGTGCTTTTCGAGTACCGATTTCCTTTGTACGCTCTGTGATAGATACAAGCATGATGTTCATAACACCGATACCACCTACTACAAGGGAGATGGCGGCAATAACTGAAAGTGCAAGCTGAATCATGCTAATCATGCTGTTCATGGAATCCATCATTGATGTCATACTAATGCAAGCCACTTCGTATGCATCATTTTTAGCATAATATTTCATATTAAAGAAATCTCTAACTTGTGTTGCGAACTCATCATTATTTGTATCAATTGTAGTAACAAGGTCGCAATACGCGATTCCCTTATTCTGCTTGTGTGTGGCAACTCTAGCTGTCTCATAAGGGATGTAAAGATCTGTTGTAGGATTGTCCGAGGAACCTAAAGAGAAACTCTCCTGAACAAATTCATATACACCTACAACATAATATTTGTAATATGCACCATTTGCTATTACTTCGATTTCTTTTCCGATAACTCCATCGTAGTCACCATTGTACAACCTATCCACAAGCTTATCGGAAACAATGCAGACTCTTTTTGCCGCGCTGTAATCGTGACTAATAAACTGACGGCCTGCTAGCATATCCAAATTCTTGAATTTAATAGCATCTGCATTTTTTCCTATGAGATTTACCTTGGCATCAGTATTGCCCTTGGAAACCTTTCCAGGCTCATAGAATCCTGTCATCTCCTCAGTATACATTACATATTTGATGTTATCTTTGTACTCAGTTAAAAGGTCATCCATCATCTCTTGAGTAATCAAATCAGAATCAGCCATCTCTCTAACATAGCCTTCACCATAGTTCATGCCTGTATCCGTGGATTCTTTTTCCTGAGACTTTTGCATTACACCCATCTGCAAGTTATTTGCACCTAAATCCTGCATTGTCTGGTTGACCATGATAGTGATAGAGTTACCAACTGTCATGATTGCAATAACCGATGCAATACCGATAATAATACCAAGCATAGTAAGCAGGGAACGCATTATGTTTGATTTAAGTCCTGCCAACGCCACGAGGATGTTTTCTGTAAATAACATTATGCATCCTCCTTTGCTTTTAATCCTTGCCAATTGCCTGCTGACTCACCGATGATTGAGCCATCCTTTAAAGTGATGATTCGCTGTGTTTCCTGTGATAGCTCTGGTGAGTGTGTGATTAGAACGATTGTCTTACCCTGCTCCTCGTGAAGCTTATGAAAAATATCCATAATCAATCGACCAGTTGCAGAATCCAGCGCACCTGTAGGCTCATCCGCAAGTATAATTGCAGGATCATTGGCCATAGCTCTGGCAATTGCCACACGCTGCTTTTGTCCACCAGAAAGCTCATCTGGCTTGTGCATCATTCTATCCTTCATCCCTACTTCTTCAAGGAGGAATCTAGCTTTGTCAGCTCTCTCCCCCTTGCTCATGCCTGCATACATCATAGGCAGCTCAACATTTTTAAGCGCTGAGGTACGAGCAATCAAATTGTAGGTCTGAAATACGAAACCAATTTTTTTATTTCTAAGGATTGATAATTCATGATCCTTAGCCTTCTGAATATCCACTCCGTCAAGAGTATATTCGCCATCTGTAGGTCTATCTAGGGCTCCGATAATATTCATCAAAGTAGATTTACCAGAACCTGACTGTCCAACTATTGATACAAATTCTCCCTCTTTAACATTAAAGTTAACCCCATGGAGAACTTCAAATTCATTAGGTGTACCTATAAAAAAGCTTTTATGAATATTCCGAAGGTCAAGCATTGTCTTTTGCTCCAATTTCTTTTTCCTCCGATTTTATTCCTAGTCAAAAGTCACATAATCCATCATATCAGTACTTGGTCCATCACTAACAACAGCCTCTACTGTTGTACCATCCTCGATGCCTTCGCCTGAGATTTCAACATAATAATCACTCTCAAGTCCTCTTGTTACAGGAACATCCTTCTTTGAACCATCCTTGCCAATAACTGTAACGAAGTAGCTACCATCCTCTGCCTCTTGAACGCAATCATAAGGAACCGATAAAACATTTGCAGCCTTATCAAGAATTACACTTGCCTTAGCTGTCATACCAACGCGAAGTCTGTCATCTGTGCCATCAAGTGTAATCTTAACTTTGTACTCTGCCACGCCTGTGCCAGTACTTCCACCTGCTGCAGCCTGTGCTGCCTGGCTAGCACCACCTGATACTGTAGTAGTAGATGCTACAGATACGAAACTAACTGTACCTGAGAACTCCTCATCGCCTGTTGCCTCGAACTTAACTGCAACTGGAAGTCCCTCTTTAATATTTGCAATATCGTACTCATTAACTGTTGCTTCTACGATAAATCCGCTTGTATCCGCAATTGTAAATACGCTGTTACCCTGTGTATAGTTGTTACCTTCCTCTACATCCATAGAAATGATGTATCCTGAAATAGGTGTAGAAACCTGAGTCTTATCCATGCTCTTGTAAACATCAGTAAGCTCATCTACCTGAGAATATGTCTCTGCGTAATTCTGCTGCATGTTTGCAAGCTCAATCTGATTCTGTAATGCAGTAATCTGGAACTGTAAATCAGAAATGCTATCGCGCTTATCCTCGTAGTCCTGAATAAACATAGCAAGTGACATTCCATATTTTTTCATAATGGCAGCATCTTCTGAACTGTATCTGTCACCATATGCCTCTGCTCCGTACTTGTCATAATCATCCTTCAATGCCTTAACATTGTCATAGATATCCTTGTTATCATCCAAGTACTTCTGAGTCTCATCGATTTTCTTCTGAGTGTCGTTAATCTTTTTATTTAAATCATCAAGATTAACTACTGCCTCAGCATCGCTGATAGCATGCTGTGCATTAAGCTCTGCAAGCTTTCTATTGTAGTCATCGCTATCAAACTCAACTACTACTGTGCCTGCCTCTACGTAGTCACCTACCTCATAATTAACCTGAGCTACCTTAACACCAGTAACACCTGAGCTACCAATTGTAGAAGTAATTGTCTTAGTATTGTTAGCTGTAAGAGTACCTGTAACACTAACTGACTGTGTTAAATCCTTAGTCTCTACTGTAGCTGTAACAGGCTGATTAGCCTGCTCTGCAAGCATCTCTGCTGCTTTCTTGGCATTGTATCTAAAATACCCATATACACAAAGTACAATCACCAAGATAATGAAAAGCTTTTTATGTCTCTTTAAAAAGCCTCCGACCCTTTTGAAGAATCCCTTAATCTTTGAATCCTTCTTAGGGGTACTGTTGTCACCAATTTTACTCATCTTTATCCTCCTCATATTTCAATATGTCACCTGGCTCACAATTAAGTGCCTGACATATGCCTGTCAAAGTTGAAAAACGTATTGCGTTTACCTTATTATTCTTTATTTTTGACAGATTCACATTTGTGATCCCGACCGCATCGGCCAGCTCATTTAAAGACATATGACGACGTGCCATCATTACGTCCAGTTCTAGAATAATTCTACCCATGAAATAATCTCCACTCCCTATAAACAACAGCAATTTATCCTTTGCCGATATTACAGTTATACTGTTCTAACCATCGAATGTCAACTATTTTTTAATGTTTTTCGATAATTTTTATTCTATAACAATTAAATTGTCATTAGTGTACCCCTAGCCAACCTAAAATACAATAAAATTGAGCTTACGTATTTCTTACATTTTTGTCACATTTTGGACCTAGGGGACGGGGTTAGTGGACCATTTTCTCACAACTTGAAAATGGTCCACTAACCCCATCCTCTAGGTCCACTTCTCGCCGGCTAGTTTTTTGGTCCACTAACCCCGTCCCCTAGGTCCATTTTTGGTGTATAATGGTTTTACCTTAGTTGCTTTAGATTGGAGGGGATTATGAATTTTACAGAGATTAGTTTTAATCAATTTGATAATGTAAAGATAGGTCAGACCGAGAATGCAGATGCGGGCACTGGAGTTACTGTTATTGTGGCACCTGAGGGACGCCCTTGTGGATTAGATATCAGAGGTGGCGGTCCTGCCAGCAGAGAGTCTGGTCTTATGGACCCTCTTGCAGCTGCAGAGATTATTCACGCAGTTGTCCTAGGTGGAGGCTCAGCCTTTGGACTGGATGCTGCCGGCGGTGTTATGAAGTATTTGTCAGAACATGGAATTGGATTTCCTGTAGGAGATGTGGTAGTTCCACTTGTATGCCAGTCAGATATTTTCGACCTAGGCTACAAGGCATCTGACATTTACCCTGACAAAGCCATGGGCTATGCAGCCTGCGAGGCAGCCTTTACTGGAAAAGGCAATCTGAAAAACGGCTCATTTGGCGCAGGTTGCGGTGCCACCGTAGGCAAGCTCATTGGCATGGACCGCTGCACCAAATCAGGCATCGGTACTTATGCTGTGCAGCTTGGGGAACTAAAGGTAGGTGCCATCGTAGCTACCAACGCTATAGGCGACGTATATGATTTTGAAACAGGCAAGCGCATCGCCGGTGTCACCACCGCCGACGGCTCAGCCCTCAACGATTTATCCTGCGAGGAGCTTATGTATGATATGGCCCTCAACCCTGCCAAATACGCCGCTCCCGCTGAGTCCACTGCGCCTACCAACACAACAATCGGTATCATTCTCACCAACGCAGCCTTCAACAAGACTCAGCTTTGCAAGCTTGCCGGTATGACCCACGACGGCTACGCGCGATGCATTCGCCCAATCCACACATCAATGGACGGCGACAGCATCTACGCCATGTCTCTGGGCGACGTTCCAGCCACCCTCGACCTGGTGGGCACCCTCGCCAACCACGTCATGTGCGAAGCCATTAGACGCAGCGTTGCTTCGGTTTAATTCCAAACTAAAAACTGCTACTGGCCATCAGTCCAGTAGCAGTTTTCTATTTTTCATACTACATTTTATTTTTGCAGTAATTTTATGACGGTATCCTGGTCTATAACATTAACCTTATAAGGATTTCTCTTAATTAATTCTTTTAGATCATCGAATTGTTCAAATAGGATTCTAGAAAATAACATGGTTTCAGCGTCATATTGAGCTTTAACATTTTGAATCTCTCGGTTAGAAGCATAATATAGAGAAGTGCTAGCAAATTTTTCTAATGCATTCGCTTTATCTTTTAAACCATACTCATCACTTTCCAGCATTTGCATTGTAAGGTAATATTCCTTTTCCAGTTTTTTATTATACTCTACACTTGTTGCAGCTTCCTCGTCCTGTTGCTCACTAACATCATTAATGGCATCTCTAGTCTTTTCAATAAATGCTGCAGCTTTCTTTTCGTCTTTCAAAGGATCCTCTTTGACTTTCTCATTAAGGTCTTCACTTTCCTCGGTAAACTCTTCATCTAAAGTATCTTTTTCATCTACTTTTTCTTCAGTGTCCTCCTCATCTTCATCCTTTAAGGATTCTTGCATTACCTTTAACTCATCTTCCATCTCTTTTTGCTGAACATAAGCTTCAACTGCACTTAAATCAATTCCAAATTTTGATTCAGTAGGATTCACGTCTTGCATCATATCATTAAAGATTTTTTGGCGTTTCTCAATATTATCCCTTAATGCATATAGCACCTCTGCGTCTTCTCTAGATAGTTTGAGATTTTTTGCAAAGTTAAACCTTCTTGAAGCAAGGGCTGTAAGTTCTCCGTTTAACCAGTCCTCTTCCCTTGCTGAAAGAGTCTCTCCACTTCTGATTTTTGCAAAAGCACTCTTCATACGATTTTCCAAATCTGTCAATGCATCAGAACCATTTAGTTCAATATTTTCTTTTTCCTGGGATGATGTATTATCACCAGCAGATTCTTTTTCTATTACTTTATTCCATTCATCAAAGCTCATGCCTTCAGACTTAGCTTTTCCCTCTTTTGATAAATCTACTTTATAGGCATCATTTCCTTTGTGGCGAGTTCGTTTGCTCTTCTTTTCCGAGGCATCTACACTGGATTTAATCTCAGTTTTCTTTTCTTCCTGGACAGAATTCCCCAAGATACTTTCTCTATGTTTATGATGGTTTATATTTAGGTCAGCGGATTTAATATTCATTCAATACCCCTCCTTATACTAAACACAGTCCATTATATACCATATATCGGAAAATTTGATGATTAATTCACCTATTCACTTTCATTTTGAATATTATTTGTATAAAAAAAACTAGTAAGCCTTGTGCTTACTAGTTTCATTGATTACGATATTTACTTAAAAATGCGGGTGACAGGACTTGAACCTGCACGGTCTCCCACTAGAACCTAAATCTAGCGCGTCTGCCAATTCCGCCACACCCGCGTATAAAAGGAAAACTGCAATGAATTTCCCACAAAAACATGTAAGAAATTCATTACGTTGTCGGCTCATCGACTGTACTAATATATCACACAGCTACCGCCCTTTGCAACCACTATTTACATAATAATAGCTATAAAAACCTACACTAAATAAAAAGGGCGCCGCAGCAAAGTGGCACCCGAAAATCAGACATATTAAATTCTTATCTCTGTGTTTTTGCACCCTTGAGGCGGGCCATAGCACGAGCAAGATTTGCATTTGAAATCTCATATTCAATACGGCTCTGCTTTTGCTGCAGCTGCTCCTGGGCACGCTCAAGTGCTTCTTGTGCGCGGAAGGTATCGATGTCCTCTGGTCGCTCGCAAGAATAAGAAAGAATCTTTACTGAGCCATCTGGATACACTGTAAACAGTCCATCAGATATGACAGCTTTTCGCCACTCGCCCTCTTCATTCTTAAAGCGAATCTCGCCTACCTCCACTACACCAGTCATCTTTTCATGATGGTTCATGATGGCAAATTCACCATCTGGACTAGGGAGAATGATTATCTCACATGGTCCATCATAAAAGACACCGTCGCAGGCTGTAATTGTCAAATTAAATAATGATGCCATAAGCTACTCCTTTGCTAACTCAGCAGCCTTCTTCTTAACATCTTCGATTGTTCCCACATTGAAGAATGCAGCCTCTGGATACTCATCCATCTCGCCGTCGAGAATGGACTTGAATCCGCGAACTGTCTCTTCAACTGGAACAAACTGTCCCTTTACACCAGTGAAATTCTCAGCAACTGAGAATGGCTGTGAAAGGAAACGCTGTACCTTACGAGCACGGTAAACAGTTACCTTGTCCTCGTCAGAAAGCTCTTCCATACCAAGGATTGCGATGATATCCTGAAGCTCCTTGTACTTCTGAAGAATCTCCTGAACGCCACGAGCCACCGCATAGTGCTCCTCACCAACAACATCTGGCTCAAGAATTCTTGAGGTAGACTCAAGTGGATCTACTGCTGGGTAAATACCCATCTCAACAATCTTTCTTGAAAGAACTGTTGTGGCATCCAAATGTGAGAATGTTGTAGCTGGTGCTGGGTCAGTCAAATCATCTGCAGGTACGTAAACAGCCTGAACAGATGTGATTGAACCATTTTTAGTAGAAGCGATTCTCTCCTGAAGCTCACCTAAATCGTTGGCAAGTGTAGGCTGGTAACCTACGGCTGATGGCATACGACCAAGGAGGGCCGAAACCTCTGAACCTGCCTGAACAAAACGGAAAATGTTATCGATGAAAAGAAGCACATCCTGATTCTTAACATCACGGAAATACTCTGCCATTGTAAGTCCTGTCTCAGCTACTCGCATACGAGCTCCTGGTGGCTCATTCATCTGACCAAAGACTAGGGCTGTCTTATCAAGTACTCCTGACTCGCCCATCTCTGTCCAAAGGTCATTACCCTCACGAGAACGTTCTCCAACACCAGTGAAAATTGAATAGCCGCCACTTTCAGTTGCGATATTGTGAATAAGCTCCTGAATAAGAACTGTCTTACCAACACCGGCACCACCAAAAAGTCCGACCTTACCACCCTTAGCATAAGGAGCAAGCAAATCGATTACCTTGATACCTGTCTCAAGCATCTCAACTACAGGGCTCTGGTCTTCAAATGTAGGAGGCTCTCGGTGGATACACCAATGCTCTCCATCATCAAGCTTTTCTCCATTATCCAATGTGTCGCCAAGTACGTTGAAAAGTCTTCCAAGAGTCTGCTCACCAACAGGAACTGTGATACCGTTTCCTGTGGCAACAACCTCCATATCTCTACACAATCCCTCAGATGGAGCAAGCATAATACATCTGACTACGCCAAGTCCAATATGCTGAGAGACTTCCATTACTCTCTTCTCGTCACCTACCATAACATATAGAGCATCTCTAATGGCAGGTAGGTCACTATCTTTAAATTCTACATCGACAACAGGTCCTGAGACCTGGACGATTTTTCCTTTTAACTCCATTGATTGTCTCCTCTGAAACTATCGCCTTTTTTTCTTCTTAAGCGCCTTTGCTCCGCCGATTACCTCAGTGATTTCCTGGGTAATCTGAGCCTGACGCACTCTGTTGTATTCAATAGATAATTCTCGAAGAATTGCCTCTGCATTGTCTGTCGCAGCCTGCATAGCCATCATTCTGGCATTTTCCTCACTGGCCGAACACTCTACAAGGGCTCCATACATGAAGGCTGTAAAATGATTGTGAACCAACTTCTCCAAAACTGTTTTAAGTGATGGATAAAATGGGAACCATGAATCTCCACCTTTTTGGATGGCTTCAAGCTCATAGCTGTTGATGGAATGAACGTGCTTGACGCCCTCTTTCATCTCCACGGCTGCCTTGCTTTTGCCCTCTGTATCAGCCTCGATTTCCTTAGCCTGCTCTAGGATAAACTTGTGAGTCTTCAATGGAAGAAGTCGCTCTACACAAGTCTCCTCTGTGACAGAATTAAGCATCTTTGTATAAATGATATCGATTCTATCAAGCTCTTCCCTATTGTATAAATCAATAAGGTACTCTGACATAATACGGGCTCTATGCATTGTTGGATTGTTGGATGAAAACTTGAAATTCTCGTCCACGTTGTATCCATTATTTGTAAAAAATACGCGGCCCGTTTCACCTACCACAAAAAGCTTGTACTCGTCTTTTGTCATTCCAGAGATTCGCTCCAAGGCCATTTTAATGGCGTTGTGATTGTAGGCACCTGCCATACCCTTGTCGCCTGTAAATACTACAAATCCACGTCTTTTGATAGTCTCATGATCGTCTTCAATTCGATTATCAAAATAGATGTGTCTGAAATCTGGAAAATGAGCAAGATTTTCAGCTAATCCTTTTTGTGTTCCAATGAAAAATGGCTCTGTCTCTGCAAGCTTTTCTTTTGCCTTTCGAAGCTTCATAGAGGACATCATATACATGGCTCTTGTAATCTTCATTGTATCCTGAATACTGTTTATTCTATTAAGGATTTCCTTTGTACTTGCCATGGCTTACTCCTGATTCTTCTTGAACTCCTCTGCCGCATCAACAATTGCTGCCTTCAGCTCATCAGTCAAATCCTTTGATGACTCAAGCTGGCTGATAATATCGCTGTGGTCTGCTGCAAAATATGTAAGCATGTCAGCCCTAAATTTCTTGATTGCAGAAACCTCAACATCGCTGAAAATGTGAGCGTTTGCAGCCACGAGAATGATAACCTGCTCTGCCATTGAAAATGGTCTGCTAAGAGGCTGCTTTAAAAGTTCCATAAGTGCTCGACCGTGAGCCAACTGCTTTTTAGTTGCATCATCAAGGTCTGATGAGAACTGTGTAAAGACTTCCATCTCACGATACTGAGCCAAATCGATACGGATTGAACCGGCTGCCTTTTTCATCGCCTTTGTCTGGGCAGCACCACCAACACGGGATACAGAAAGACCTACATTTACAGCTGGTCTCTGGCCTGCGTTGAAAAGTTCTGACTCAAGGAAAATCTGACCATCAGTAATAGAAATAACATTTGTTGGAATGTAAGCTGAAAGGTCACCTGCCTGAGTCTCAATAATAGGAAGGGCTGTTATTGAGCCGCCACCTGCCTCTGGTGTGATTCTAGCTGAGCGCTCTAAGAGTCTAGAGTGGAGATAGAATACATCACCTGGGTATGCCTCACGTCCTGGAGAACGCTCAAGCAAAAGGGAAATAGCTCTGTATGCAACGGCATGCTTTGACAAATCATCATAAACGATGAGAACGTCCTTGCCTGAATACATGAAGTACTCAGCAAGAGCTGTACCTGCATAAGGAGCAATATACTGAAGTGGTGCTGGGTCTGCAGCTGTTGCGCTGACAATAATTGTGTAATCCATTGCACCATTTTCTTTTAATGTGTTAACAAGCTTTGCAATAGTAGAAGCCTTCTGACCAATAGCAACATAAACACAGATTACATCCTTGCCCTTTTGGTTGATGATTGTATCTGTTGCAATTGAAGTCTTACCAGTCTGTCTATCACCAATGATAAGCTCACGCTGACCTCTACCAATTGGAAACATTGAATCTATTGAAAGAAGACCTGTCTCCATAGGCTGGCTAACTGATTTTCTATCTACAATACTTGGAGCTGGGCACTCTACTGGTCTAAAACCATCTGCAGAAATCTCGCCCTGTCCATCAAGAGGTGCACCAAGGGCATCCACGATACGACCGAGGAAGCCATCACCTACAGGAAGACCTGCCATCTTGCCAGTACGAACTACCTTTGTACCCTCTTTGATTTCTGTGTCACGGCCGAAAAGAATAACACCGATTTCATCCCGGCGCACATCCTGAACCATGCCCTTAACTCCACAGTCAAAGATAACGATTTCTCCGTAAAATGCGTGGTCGATGCCATCTACATTTGCAATGCCATCACCAACCCAATTTACAACGCCCACTTCCTTTTCCTGGGCCTCAAGTGTAAAGTCCTCCACACTTGTTCTTAAAATTGAAAGGATGCTCTCATCTACAGCAGATACTCCCACTGCGGAATTGATTTTGGTAGCAAGCTGATCAATACGTCCCTGCTCACTCCAGTCATATTCCTTGGTTCCTACTGAGAGAATAAAGCCGCTCTTTAATGAGCTATCCTGAACCAATTCAATTTCGATATCCTTATTGCCAACTTCCTTGGCAATATATCTCTTGATGCCTGCAAGCTGCTCGTCAGTAGGTGCAGTAACATAGCGAAGCTTCGCCTTGTTAATCTTGTCATCTGACACCTGAAGTGACTGAGCGTATGCAGCTCTTATATCATCAAATAATTCAAAATCCCCGTTGTCGCATAACAGCTTTAAGAAATTGCGAATCTCGTGAGGGAAAATCCTATCGATAACCACATGCTTTTTTGCAATGGCTACTGTTGGATCTGCAAGCTCCTCACCAATTGCAGGTACAGCTTCAATGATTGAAGCAGCAGTCTGCAAATGTCCACCTGCATTTTCCAAGCTATGTAGGTCACGGGCGTAATTTATAGATTTCTCTGTCACTCTACTCACCTGCTTTACCTAAAAATTCATCAAACAAACTGCTATCTATATCTGCACCTGTCTTGCTACCAACCACCTTTGTAGTGGCATCAACAACGATGTCTGCAATCTCCTTTTTGGCACCAGCGATAATTTTAGTCTTCTCCTGGTTGGCCTCAGCAACTGCTGCATCTTTAATATTTCTAGCGTCTTCTTTTGCATCTGCAAGAATCTTCTGATACTGGCTATCAGCGCTCTTTCTCGCATCTGAAATAATCTGCTTCTTCTCTTCTTCCACACTGACAAGCTTCTGCTCGTACTCTTTTTTCAACTCATCAGCCTGGTTCTCCTTCTCTGCTGCATTATCGTAAATCTCGTTAGCTTCCTGCTGTCTTTTTGCAATAATATTTGCAATAGGCTTGAAGAAAAAGATTCTAAATGCAATGAAAAGAATAAGAAGATTTATTACCGTAAATACGATATTCCAAAATGAAACGTTAATCATATTTTTATCCTCTAGTATCTATTCTTAACTACTGAAGAACTGCCATTAAAAATTGCTTTCAGCAATGGGCAGTTCTGTATATCAAGGAATCTTCCCTAAAGGGCCCCTCCTTGATACATTTACTGCAACATTACAATAATCATAAGTGCAATTACGAAACCGTAAATAGCTGTTGCCTCTGCAAGTGCACAACCTAAGATAAGGTTCTTCTGAATCTTGCCCTCTGCCTCTGGCTGACGTGCGATACCCTCGCAAGCCTTACCTGTAGCGATACCAATACCGATACCTGCGCCAATACCTGTTACAACTGCAATACCTGCACCAATAGCAATAAGTGTGTTCATTTTTTAATCCTCCTTTAAGTCCGCCAAGTTACGCTATTTTTCTCTCGTTGGTTACGCTCTCAAGCCTAAGATATTTCCTACGTCGACTAACACGTCTCCTTCGGAAACACTTAGAGCTTGATAGCTACCAACTATCTCCAATATCAATCACTTGACTCATCTAATTAATACAATGTCCAAAAAAAATTCTCTACTTTTACGCATTTAGGAAAATGGCCCTATGACCCCGTCCCCCTGGTCCATTACTCTACTGCTTCTTTTATGTAGAGGGATGTCAAGAAGACGAAAACGTAGGCCTGAAGTAATCCATCAAATATATCAAAATATAGGCTGAATACTGCTGGGATTACTGGTGGGCATACTATTTTAAGTAATTCCATGATTACGAATGCACCAAGTACATTTCCGAAAAGTCGCATGCACAATGACAGTGGTCTTGTGAATACGTCTAGAATGTTGAATGGTGTAACGATAGCAACTGGCTCTGTAAAATTATGCAGCCATTTTCTCACGCCATTCTGATAGATACCAGCTGCCTCTACAAGCACGATACTCATAAGAGCAAGAGCAGCTGTTACATTTAAATCTTTTGTTGGTGACTTGAAGCCAAACAGACCGATTACATTGGAAAGTCCAATATAAAGTAGAACCGTTGTGAGATAGCCTGTGTACTGCTTTCCCTCTTCGCCCAACATGCTGCCTACAATACCTGTCAGCTTCTCATAAATAAGCTCCGCAAACGCTTGTCTCTTACTGATGTTTTGCGTTTTTAATCCTCTAGTTAAGAAAAATGCTATGAGGATGAGAACTGCCATTACAATCCAAGTGACAACCACAGATTCCATAACCGGAATCTCAAGGCCTCCAAGGTGGATGGTGAACACCGTCTCGCAATTCAGCTCTTCTATAAGCTCTTCTGCTAAACTCAAGAAAACACCTCCTATCTTTCTTTAATTATGAAATTCATTTTAGACCTTTTAGACAAAAATATAAGATACACTTTATGTAATGTGTATAAAGATAAAGAACTTGCTTAAAGACATGTCTGTCCCTATGAAACAAAAAAAGAGCAGAGTATTACAACTACTCCACTCTTGAATAAACCTTTTTACCCTTAACAAATTTGTCCTTAATTAATGCGTCAGCATCATTGTAGCACATTCTTTCAATGCGCTCTCTAATAGACATATCCCTCATGGAATACATCTTGCTATCATCTACTACTATTGCATCAAACTCGTAGCCCTCTTTGAATGTACCAACATTGCCAAAATACTTGCCGCCACCTAATGTAGCCATGAAGAATACTTCCTCAAATGTAAGTGGCTTAACATTAGTGTCAACCAAGCGGTAATACATCTTTGACGCCTGAAGTGTGATAAGCATAGTCTTAACCAAATTCATAGACGAGCCGGCGGCTACGTCTGTGCCAAGTCCCACATCAATACCTGCATCCAAGAACTTGCGAACAGGCGCAATTCCAGAAGTAAGATTCATATTAGAATCTGCACAGTGGGCAATAAATGCACCATGGTTCTTAAGAATCTCAAGCTCTCTGTCGTCAGAATGAACGCAGTGCGCCATGATTGTAGGACGCTCAGGTGTGCCCATAGTATCAAACATCTCATAAGCGTTGGCATAGCAAGTAGACTCAGGAACAAGCTCCTTAACCCACTCAATCTCAGAATGGTTCTCTGACAAATGAGACTGAATTCTAAGGTCTCTTTCCTTGGCAAGCTTGCCTAAGCCCTTCATCAACTCATCAGAACATGATGGGATGAATCTTGGTGTTAAAATAGGCTTCGTATTTACGTATTTGCCCTCGATGGCATCAAGCCATTCTCTTGTGGCCTGAAGAGATTCCTCTGCGCAATCCTCCTGCAAATTGTCTCCACCATTTCTATCCATATTGACCTTGCCAACATAGGTAACGATGCCAGTATCCTCAAGCTGATTCATAAGCTCGATTGTAGCCTCATTGTGAAGAGTGGCAAATACAACAGCTCTAGTAGAAAAGCATCTGCGCATATCTTCTGTAAAATACTGATATGCCTTTTTAGCATATTCCATATTGCCGTATTTGGCTTCCTCTGGGAATGTGTATGTGCTGAGCCAGTCTAAAAGCTCTGCGTCCATACCGATTCCTCTAAAGGTGTACTGAGGAGCGTGGACATGCAAATCAGTCATGCCAGGAATAATAATTCTCTCGCCATAGTCATAGAGCTGCAAGCCCTTGTACTGGTCTGGCAGATCGTGGAAAGCGCCCTTGCAAATTCCATCTATACATACTACGTAACCTCTATAATATGTAGTTATTCTATTTGCTGATTCAGAGAAGGCAATGCCCCCTCGTAAAACGAAACTATTATCCATAACTGCTCCAAAAAAAATCTCCTATCCCTGAAGTCCTCTTGCCTGTCTATCCATATCCTCTACTACGATATCGTAAATCTCTCCAAGAGTTCTGCAGTACTCCAATACCTTCCAAGGCTCGTTTGTGTGATAGTGAATCTTAATAAGTTCCTCATCACCTACTGCAAGAAGACTATCTCCTACAAAGTTCTCAGTGATGTAATCGTTGATCTCATCCTCGTCGAGATCCTCGCCCTCAATGAGAAGCTGTGTGTCATATCTGAATTCGATTGTCTGCTCTGGTAACATATTAATTCCTCCGTAAAAAATTAAAGTTAGGCAAATAAAACTCGCCTACATCACATACTTTATCACAAGCGCATAAAAAATGCGAGAGGATAAACAATACGAAAGAGACGCCAGCGGAGCGTCTCTTTCAAAAGGGAGAATAATGTTATGAAAAAATTGTATCTCTCTCGAGATGAGTATATATTAACTGATATTTTTGTACAAGTGGTGTAAAAAGTGTGAATTGTCTGTGAATTATCCAATCCGTCTGACAACATTATTTCCCATTCGGTTACAAATTTATATAACGCTTGACTAAATCACGATTTAATCAGAGTCCCACAGCGGCCTACCAACCGCCTGACTCAAACTAAAACCTCAGTCTAGTCAATTGCCTCAACCTTGATTGTGTTAGTGTTTCCACTGTGTCCATCGATTGGGCCACCTGTAAGAACTACGCTATCGCCCTTCTTAAGGTCAAGCATCTGCTTAGCACGACCTAATGCATAGTAGAACATAACATCAAGTGATGTGAACTTGTCAACGAGAACTGGTGTAACACCCCAGCTAAGTGCAAGCTTTCTCCATACCTTTTTGTCAGTTGTCATAGCGATAGTATCAACTGGGCAACGGAAACGGCTTACGCGACGAGCTGTGTAACCAGACATTGTGCAAGCTACGATAGCCTTAGCATTAACGTCGATTGCCATTGAACATGTAGAGTGGCAAACAGCATCTGGAGTAGACTTAATCTCGATCTCCTCCTTGTGGAAACGTCCCTCGTAATTAATATCATTCTCTGTAGTCTCAGCAATCTCAGCCATTGTAGCAACAGCCTGTACTGGGTACTTACCCTGTGCGCTCTCGCCTGAAAGCATGATAGCTGAAGTACCATCATAAACAGCGTTAGCAACGTCGGAAATCTCAGCACGTGTTGGACGTGGGTTAGAAATCATAGACTCAAGCATCTCTGTAGCTGTAACAACTCTCTTACCAAGAGCTCTTGCCTTAGAGATAAGCTCCTTCTGAACAGCTGGAAGCTTAACAAATGGAATCTCAACACCCAAGTCACCACGAGCAACCATGATACCGTTGGCAATCTCAAGAATCTCTTCTACATTGTCAACACCTGGCTGATTCTCAATCTTAGCGATAACCTCTACATCCTCTCCGCCGTTCTCGTCAAGGAATGTTCTAAGCTCAACCATATCCTGCTTTGTTGAAACAAATGAAGCAGCGATGAAATCAATGTCATTCTCGATACCAAAAAGGATATCCTTCTTGTCCTGCTCTGAAAGATAAGGACCTGACATTACCTTGTTAGGGAAGCTCATAGACTTCTTGTTGCTCATAGTTCCGCCAGTAGTACACTTTGTAATAACATCGTGTCCCTTGATATCAGTAACCTCAAAGAATACGATACCGTTACATACTGAAAGTGTGTCGCCTACTGAAAGGTCCTTGTGAAGGTTCTTGTGAGAAACTGAAACACGTGTCTCATCACCTTCAACGTCATCTGTTGTAAATATAAATGTATCTCCCTCTTTAACAGTTACAGAGCCGTCCTTGAATGTGCGGATACGATACTCTGGTCCCTTTGTATCAAGAAGAATAGCGATTGGAAGATTAAGCTTCTTGCGAACCTTTTTAACTAAATCCATCTTCATTCCCTGCTCTTCATGATCACCATGAGAGAAATTCATTCTTGCTACATTCATACCAGCCTTAGCCATTGCTGTGAGGGTCTCCTCATTCATGCTTGCTGGTCCGATTGTACAAATAATCTTTGTCTTTCTCATAAAATACTCCTCTATAAAAACTCAAAAATAGTTTACGCAAAAAAACGAAATCCGTTCTATAATAGCATCATTTTAGGTCAGAGTAAACAAAATATTTAATTAAAAATTGTTACTATTCACAGTTATAAATATTTATAGATTAATTCTTGCCAAGCTTGCTTGTAAAATAATAATATTTATTTTTTATTGGAATCAGTAACTCAGAATAAATATCTAGTGCCACCTCTTTATAGAAGTCTGGCTCCAGCCTGCATCCTCTTTTTCCTTTGGATTCCTCTTCACTCCGATTTCTATAGCCTCCTCAGCTCGAAGTATTTTTGCCATCTCAGGTCTATAAGTAGAAGAAATAGAACATCCAAACAGCTCGCTTCCATCTCCCCTAAATGTACTTCTCACAAGTCTAACAGGCACTGATATTCCATCGCCAAAATCAACTCTTATAGGCTGGGATGGAATTAGATTAATCTGCTTTTTCACAGTGATCCCTACCCCGCCGTAGGAAATATCTACTGTGGTGGCAGGAAATTTATTGTCCCCCTGCAAAATGATAACGTTTCTTGCTATAGGATATCTCTTATGGCGACGTCGCTCTGTCTCGTCACCAAATGCTTTTCGAGAAATGACAAGATGCTCCTTCTTGCCATTGGCACCGGACACAGTAATTACCTTTATATTGTTCCAGCTATATGCCTGATGTCCGCTGGTGCAATACAGTGTCATTCTATTATGATTAAAAGCCCAATTAAGCTTTACAATTTTCCCTTTAAAATTGAATCTAATGCTTTCGCAGCCCACAAAGGCATACTTTCTAAGATTCATCCTTGAAGGAGGCAACAAAACAAGCTTAGGTATAATAGGAATGTCTATTTTTTTCTTTCCTTTTGATACCCTAATGTATGGTTTGTTAAGTGTTGTTACTTCTGATATTTTCATAGGCTCTACGTCCCCCTTCTTATTATAAGGATACTATAAGTGGCATTTAAACATCAAGAGTGGTAAACTGTTGACTTTGCAAGGAGGATTTTGTTTATGAAAAAAACTTTGTACTTAGTTCTTGCAGGAGCTCTTATGCTTTCAACAGTATCATGCGGTCAGCAGGGAACTACAAACAGCAACGAGGGAAATGTTGTTGACACAGAACAGAAAACAGAAGACACAAACACTAATGTAGAAGCGGATAAGTATGACAGCCTTTATGATGCATTCTTAAATGGCGAGGCTACACTTAGCACTGACTATTATCTCAACAACGCTTCTGAAACTGGTTCAGGCTACGAGAATGATTTCTTTTCAATCATCGCTGGCGATGAACTTACACTTCCAGAAATTGTAGAAACTCTTAACGAGGCATTTATGGATGATGAAGGATTTTTTGCACATCAGGAAATCTCTTCAATCAGCTATTCATATTTAGACTGCGGTAATGATGGCGAAAAAGAGTTAGCTGTTAAATTTGTTTGCCCAGTTGTGGAACCTGACTCAAACATTGTCCTTGTAATTAAGGAAATGGACTCAAAGCTTCAGGTTGTATATTCAGTATGCTCATGGTCAAGAAGTGAGACAACAATCAATGAATACGGCTTTATCCAAGGCGGCGGAAGCGGCGGAGCAGTTAATCACTCAAGCGATGCAGCTTTAATTGACGCTGATGGCAAGTATCAGTTCGGATATATTCTCACAGAGAGTGCTGATATAGAGGATTTCGGATATGCTTACGAGCATGAAGATTTCGATGCATCATCACTTGAGGGAACTCTTTGTATATACGAATTACGCTTAACATTTGAGCCAGGAGCTGACAAGCCTTCTGATTACTTCTCATATGCGGTATACGACAGCGATACATACGAGGAAATTGATGTACCTAACCTCTATACAGATAGCCCATACAAGGAAGTGCTTGATAGCTTTACAACAATTAAGTTTGTTCCTTATGATGAGCTTGAAAAGGCAATCTCTGATAAGCTTGATTCAATCGGAGCTACAGAAGATGTTAGAAATGCCAACGAACTTGAATTTACAGAAATTGCATTATAATACTGAAATCAAAAAAGGCTGCCCGCGGGCAGCCTTAATTTTTTATCTAATTATTTAACGTTGAAAGCATCCATTCCTGGATAATCTGCTGCAGCACCAAGCTGCTCTTCGATACGAAGAAGCTGGTTGTACTTTGCAACACGCTCTGTTCTAGATGGAGCACCAGTCTTAATCTGGCATGTGTTAAGTGCTACTGCAAGATCAGCGATTGTTGTATCCTCTGTCTCGCCTGAACGGTGAGAAGAAATAGCTGTGTAACCAGCCTTGTGAGCCATCTTGATAGCCTCAAGAGTCTCTGAAACTGAACCGATCTGGTTGAGCTTGATAAGGATTGAGTTACCGCAACCATTTGCAATACCCTTTGAAAGACGCTCTGTGTTTGTAACGAATAAATCGTCACCAACAAGCTGTACCTTATCACCAATCTTAGCTGTCATCTTCTTCCAGCCTTCCCAATCCTCTTCATCAAGACCATCCTCGATAGAAATGATTGGATACTTGTCAACAAGTGCTGCCCAGTGATCGATAAGCTCATCTGTTGTGAAGTCCTTACCAGACTTTGGCTGATGATAGAAGCCCTTACCCTTTTCTGACTTCCACTCGCTTGATGCAGCATCCATAGCAATCATAAAGTCCTTACCTGGCTCGAAACCTGCAGCCTTGATAGCCTTTAAGATTGTCTCAATAGCTTCATCATCATTCTTAAGTGAGTTAGGTGCGAAACCACCCTCATCACCTACTGCTGTAACGTCTCCCATCTCCTTGAGAATAGCCTTAAGAGCATGGAAAACTTCTGCACACCAACGTAAGCACTCGCTAAATGAAGGAGCGCCAACTGGCATAATCATAAATTCCTGTGTATCAACAGCGCTATCTGCATGAGCACCACCATTTAAAATGTTCATCATTGGTACTGGAAGCTTTGTTCCCTGAATACCACCTAAAAATTTATAAAGAGGAATCTCAAGTGATGTTGCTGCTGCACGACAACATGCGATTGAAGTTGCAAGGATAGCATTTGCGCCAAAGTTTGACTTATCCTTTGTGCCGTCAGCCTTAATCATAGCTGCATCGATAGCATAAATATCTGATGCATCCATTCCGCAAATTACATCAGCAATTGGTCCATTAATATTTGCAACTGCCTTTTTTACACCCTTACCTAAATATCTGCCTTTATCTCCATCGCGAAGCTCCAAAGCCTCAAACTCACCAGTAGAAGCACCTGAAGGAGCCATACCCCGGCCTACAGTACCATCAACAAGTGTAACCTCACATTCAACAGTTGGATTTCCTCTTGAATCAAGAATCTCTCTACCAATTACCTTTTCAATCTCTAAGTAATCCATAAAATCCTTCCTTTCACTATAAAATTATTTTTAGTTATCTATTCAATCTCTTTAAAGAGCGAATAAATCTAGAGAAGAAGAGCTCCTACACATTGCAGGAAGTAGCAATTCCTGCAAGTGCAATCATGTGAGTAGCAATCACACAAATAATTATTATTTGAAAATAATAAAAAGGAGCTCTGCAATGATTTACACATAGTTAGCATATTCTAACTATAAGTAGACTAGCAGAACTCCTTTGAATTCGCAATAACTATAAACCTTCAGTAAATGAGAATTTTTCTCGTTAATTTTTGCCCTTAAGAAGAGGTCTAAGTGGCTGATAAATAAGTACTGTAATAATTGCTGAGATGAGACCCTTTACAAATGTAAATGGTACGTTGAAGAATAATAAGCACTGCTCGATTGATTTAATCTCAGCAAATGGAGCAACTGCCTGATATGCTCCTATAATAACATCTTTTGGCATGAAATTATAGTATACAGGATATACGATAAAGAGATTTGATGGGAAGCTGATTGCAGCCATTAAAAAAGCGCCAACAAATGCACCTAAAATCGCATTCTTCTTTGTCTTCTTTCTGTAATAAATAAGACCAGCTGGCAAAACAAAGGCTACGCCTAAGATAAAGTTTGAAAGCTCGCCTACACCACCTGTTGTTGTCATAAATAAATGAAGAAGATTCTTGATCAAGCAAACTACTACGCCATAAACTGGGCCAAGTGCAAATGATGCCATAAGAGCTGGAAGCTCTGACACATCAAGCTTGATGAAATTTGGAACAAATGGAACTGCTGTATCCAAAAACATCAATACAAAGGCAATAGCCGAAAGCATAGCTGTTACTGTCATACTCCTAACATTTACTTTATTGTTGTTGATCTTAACTGTTTCTGTTGTGTCCATAGCACACCTCCTAAATATATCTCTAGGAATCTCCATTGGATTAACAAATAAAAAAGCCCTGATAAAATCAGGGCCTATACTCAAAAATAAATGTATTACTTTATTTATCCTCTCCCATCCAGACTATACTGTCGGTACTGGAATCACACCAGTTCAGTCCCTAAGGACTCGCGGACTATACCGCCGGTCAGGAATTGAAAGCCTAAGCCTTCGCACCTTGCCCTGAAGATTTCCTATTTAATTCTACAATACTATACTACATTGTGCGCAATTAATCAATCATTTATTTAACTCCGCAGAATTCGTATCCGGCGCCCTCTACGGCTGCCTTAAGGTCTGCCTCTGATACCTCAGCAGATGTCTTAAGTGTTACGAGATTTGCCTCGTGATTAGCAACTGCCTCCTCTACTCCAGAGATTTTCTCAAGTGCTTCCTTTACGTGTGCCTCGCAGTGCTGGCACATCATTCCCTTTACTGTGATTTCCATTTTGTTATTGTCCTCCTTAATTAATAATGGTTCATGACCAAGTGAATTTTTAAGTGGTCTGTCATTTCCTTTATTGAATGGATCAAAAAGATTCAGTCTCAGTGCATTTGTAACTACGCAAAAGCTTGATAAGCTCATGGCAGCTGCTCCAAACATAGGATTCAGCGTCCATCCAAATGCATGGATATAGGCTCCTGCTGCAAGTGGAATTCCTATTATGTTGTAGAAAAATGCCCAGAATAGATTCTCATGAATGTTCCTTAGTGTGGCACGGCTAAGCCTGATGGCTGCCACCACATCTGAAATTCTGCTTTTCATAAGTACCACATCCGCTGCATCTATTGCCACATCAGTACCTGCGCCTATTGCTATTCCCATGTCAGCTCTGGTAAGGGCTGGAGCGTCATTTATTCCATCACCTACCATAGCCACCTTGCCAAACTTCTGAAGCTTCTTGATAACAGCTTCCTTGCCATCTGGCTTCACACCGGCGATGACCTCATCTACGCCCACATCCTCAGCAATTGTCCTTGCTGTCCGCTCATTGTCTCCAGTGAGCATTACCACGTGGATGCCAAGATTTTTAAGCTCCTTGATGGCAACATCCGAATCTTCCTTTATAACATCTGCAACAGAGATGATTCCAAGGAATCCATTTTCCTGTGCAAAGAAAAGTGGTGTCTCACCCTTTTCAGAAAGCTCCTCAGCAAGGCTCTTAGCATAGTCTGGTATCTGAACATTTTCAGAAACAAACTGGTAATTGCCTCCGTATACCATCTGTCCATCAAGCTTTGCCATAAGGCCATTTCCTGAAACAGTCTTAAAATCTGTAACCTCCGCCGGCTCCTCTGAAAGCTCAAGACCGTACTCTACTATTGCCTTTGCAAGTGGGTGCTCTGATTTGTTTTCAATGGCAAAAGCCGCTCTAAGCAAATCGATATCTTCCACACCCTCTGCCTCGAAAAATCCGATAACCTTTGGCTCGCCCTTTGTAATTGTGCCTGTCTTATCCAGGGCAACTATCTGAATCTTGCCAGTCTCCTCAAGGGATACTGCCGTCTTAAACATGATTCCATGGCGGGCTCCCATTCCATTTCCTACCATGATTGCAACGGGAGTTGCCAGTCCTAAGGCACATGGACAACTGATTACAAGTACAGAAATTGCTCTCGCAAGTGCATAGCCAAATGTCTGGCCAACAAGCATCCATATAATAAATGTAACAATCGCAATAGCAATCACTACTGGGACAAAAACTCCTGATACCTTATCTGCTATCTTGGCAATAGGAGCCTTTGTGGCTGCTGCATCGCTGACCATCTGAATAATCTGAGACAATGTAGTGTCTCGTCCTACTCTAGTGGCCTCACATACCATATAGCCGCTTTCATTTGTGGTGGCAGCTGAAATAGTATCTCCTACATTTTTATCAACTGGGATACTCTCGCCTGTGAGAGCTGATTCATTAACAGCACCATTTCCCTCTACCACTATTCCATCAACTGGAATATTCTCTCCAGCTCGTACTGCAAATCTATCTCCAATTTTAACCTGCTCTATAGGAACAAGCTGCTCCTTGCCATCTCGTATTACAGTTGCAGTCTTTGGAGCAAGCTTCATCAAGTCCTTCAGGGCATCTGTGGTGCGCCCCTTGGAAATGGACTCCAAAAGCTTTCCAACTGTGATAAGGGTAAGAATCATAGCTGCTGACTCAAAATAAAAGTCATTCATAAGAGCCATTACCCTATCCCCATCACCAGCCAGCTGGGCAAGTGTCATGGCATACACCGCATAAACACTGTAGATAAATGATGCGGCTGAACCTAGGGCTACAAGGGTATCCATATTAGGAGCTCTGTGAATAAGTCCCCTAAATCCACTGATGAAAAACTTTTGATTGACCACCATGATGGCTGCTGACAAAAGCATCTCGTAAATGCCCATACCAATATGATTGCCATCCATAAATCCTGGCAGTGGCCAATCCCACAACATATGACCCATGCTCACATATAAAAGAGGAATCAGTAAAATCACTGATACTATAAGCCTCTTTTTGATAACTGGAGTCTCCTTGTCTTTTAACTCCTCTTCATAATTAGGAATGGAAGAACTGCCCTGACCATCCCTTGTACCAGCCTCATTCTTTAAGCTGGCGCCGTATCCTGCATCCTCTATCGCCTTAATAATAGCAGCTGAATCTGCACTTCCCTCAACTCCCATTGAGTTAGTAAGCAGGCTGACAGAGCAACTTTCAACACCTGGCACAGCTGAAACTGCCTTTTCCACCCTAGCCTGGCAGGCAGCGCAACTCATACCTGTTACATTATATTTTTCCATATTAATAACCTCTATACACCGGACTATTATTTCATAAGCTTCTGAAGAGTCACTACAAGCTCATCAATAATCTCATCATTGCCCTCACGGATATTATCCGCTACGCATGACTTCATATGATTAGCCAGCAAAACCTTGTTAAAGCTATTTAATGCGGAAGTAATAGCAGAGACCTGAACTAGAATATCTGTACAATACACATCATTCTCCAGCATGTTCTCCACGCCGCGAACCTGTCCCTCAATCCTCTTGAGACGATTCATCAAGTCCTTTTTCTCTTTTGCATCTCTGTCCTTGTGCTTGCCACTGCAGCATTCACAAGTTACTTCCTCTATCTCATTCTTATTTCCCATATTTACTCCTTTGCTATACCCCTACAGGGTATCCTTACATCTGCATAATATACCCTCTAGGGGTATATGTCAAGTTTTCCTTTTCAAAACCCCAGCAATAGGTATTTCCTAGATTGAACAAAAAAATAAGGCAGCCTTAGCCGCCTTATTTTAATAAAGGTAGAATTATTCGTATTTAAACTTGTTAACTTCGCTAGCAAGCTCGTCTGAAATGTTAAGGTTCTCTCCTGCCTCGTCGCTGATCGTTGCAAGGTTTGTTGCAACCTCTGCTGTTGCATTAGATACATTAGAGATACCCTTTACAGTTTCCTCAAGAGCTCTGTTTATGTTGTCAATTGTACTCTTGATTTCAGCCATGCCCTTGTTGATTTCATTACTGTCAACTGCGAACTCTTCCATTGCAGATGCTACAGTCTGGATGTCGTCTTGGTAAGTGCCTGTCATGTGCTCTACACCCTCACGACCTGAAGCATTGGCTTCCATAAATGCATTTGCAAGTGAGTTTGCTTTTTCAGAAAGGTCATCTACGCTGGCAATAACTCCGTTGGAGATTTCCTGGATGCCGCTGGCTGTCTCTTTTGAGTTGTCGGCAAGCTGTCTGATTTCGTCAGCAACAACTGCGAATCCCTTTCCTGCCTCACCGGCACGTGCTGCCTCGATGGAAGCATTAAGTGCAAGCAAGTTGGTCTGAGCTGCAATATTTAAAATCTCATCAGTCAAATCAGCTATCTTTTCAACTTCTTTTGCTGTCTTCATACTTTCTTGAAGCTGTTCGATTACAACATTTGCCTCTGTGTCTGCCTCATCTCTCTGCTTCATAGATTCCTGTCTCAAGCCCTCAACCTTGTGGAGAATCTGCTCTGTAGAATCAGCCTGATCATTTGCCTTTACATGCACATCATTAACCTTGCTTGTGATGTCGTTAATTCTGTCTACTACCTGCTGCAATGATGCTGCAATCTCCTCGGCAGAAGCGGACATTTCTTGCATAGTAGATGAAACATCATTGATTTCATCATTAGTATGATTAATGCTGTTTCCAACATTTTTCGAAATAGAGCTAAGTCGTCCTGAATTGTTGCCAAGCATTCCCATTACATTCTGAAGCACTCCAACAAACTCGTTAATAGAATTTCCAATCTGGGCCGTCTCATCATTACCACGAACTTTTACTCTATTTGTCAAATCTCCGTTGCCGGAATTGATACTGTCAATAATGTCATTGATTGCCTTGTTTGTATCTTTAAGCGGTTTGATAATAGTAAATGTAACGATAAATACTACAATAACGCTTATTACTAGCGCTATAAGCATTATGACAAGTCCAATATTTCCGATGGCAGCCCTTGCTGCATTAAATGCCTCGTCATGCAGTGATACTTCTATAACAAAATTATCTGTAACCACATAACCTGAGTAACTCAAAAGTCCTGTGACAGGGTCAATAAATTCAATAACGCCCTGTTTACTTGCTATCATTCCCTGCCAAGCCTCAGGTCCTGTTTCTGCCACATTAAAGTTGAGAATAATCTCTTGATTGTTTGAAATAACAGTAACACCATCAAGATTGAATCCGATAACCTCATAATTGAAATCATCAAGAATAATCTGAGACATTACTCCAAGATCAATTGAGGCATTGATAACACCTATAGGCTTGCCTGTGTCTGGGTCATTAATAGCATAAGCTATGACATAGCAAGGACGTCCCGATACTGGAGAAACATTTATTCCAAAGTATGAGCCATCTGCGATACATGCCTTGAAGAAATCTTCATCTGCGCATGAATGAAGTGTTGTATTATCAAGACAATCAGCAAATCCCATGGAACCTATGCAAATAAATAAGTTCTCATAAAGGTTGCCTGAATCAGCCTGGTTCTGTGCCAATATGCCAGCCCATCTTTTTGCTGCAGCTGCATATTCGTCATCTACTACAGCTTCTACTGGCTCTTCTGCAGGTTCTTCTACAACTTCCTCTGCAGGCTGTTCCTCTGCAGTTTCCTCTTCTGCTGGTTCTTCATTAGCCAAATCTCTTGTAGGTGCTTCCTGCTCATCAGCTTCTGGTTCTGTTGCCTCAGAATTTTCTTCCTCTACTGCCTCCTCAGCTTCCGGCTCTGTAGCTTCTTCTACTGCAGGCTCTTCCTCAGCAGTTTCTACTTCTGCAGCTTCTTCCTCCTCCGCTACAGCTTCTGGCTCCTGCTCTTCTTCTGCTGGTGCTTCCGCAACTGCTGCACCCCCTATAGGAAATTGTTCGTTATACTTTTGCGCCAATTCTATTAAATCTTGGCTAGCAGCCATTGTATGAATAACTTGCTTTTGGTCTGCTACATAAGTGTCAAGAATTTCTCCCTTAAGCACAGCCAATTCCTCAAGCTTTTCCTTACTAGACTCCACCAAATTGTTTGATGCAGTCTTAGTAATCAGCAAAGTTGTGGTGAGCATAGAAGCTACTAAAATCGCAACTGTCATCACAAGTATCTTGGCTGTAATAGTAATTTTAGGACCCTTACGAACCTTATTTTTTGCCATGATTACACCCCTCCGTAATACATAATCTACATTAACTCTAGTATAAACCCCTATATTTCAGAGTTTGTGAAATAAATAAGAAAATTTTCGCAAGAAAAAAAGACTCTGCTGTGAAGCAGAGCCTAAAAATAAAAAGAAATTATTAATTTTGTCCGTAGTATGCGTTAGCACCATGCTTTCTATTGAAATGCTTATCCCTGATGCAATCAGGAGCTGGTGCAACCTGTGGGTTAACCTGCTCTGTAAAGAGTGCCATCTTAGCAACCTCCTCAAGAACAACTGCATTGTAAACCGCCTGGTCTGCATCCTTGCCCCAAGTAAATGGGCCATGGTTTTTGCAAATTACACCTGGCACGTATTTTGTATTAATGCCTCTCTCCTCAAATGTCTCGATGATAACCTTACCAGTATTTACCTCGTATGCTGCATCGATTTCCTCTGGAGTGAGATTTCTTGTGCAAGGAATTGTTCCGCAGAAATAATCTGCATGTGTTGTGCCATAAAGAGGAATATCTCTTCCTGCCTGAGCCCATGCTACTGCATAAGTAGAATGAGTATGTACAACACCACCAATTTCTGGATACTGCTTGTAGAGCTCTACATGAGTAGCTGTATCTGAGCTAGGTCTGTACTTGCCCTCAACAACCTCTCCATCAAGATTTACAAGTACCATATCCTCTGGCTTTAAATCCTCATACTCAACGCCTGATGGCTTGATAGCAAAAATACCTGACTCTCTATCAATACCTGAAACATTGCCCCAAGTATAGGTAACCAATCCGCGCTTAGGCAATTCCATGTTTGCCTCATACACCTGTTTCTTTAATTCTTCTAACATTTCCTTCTCCTCTTTCGATTCTATCTCCAGTTGTCTACGGCAGCCGCCTCAGCCTTAAGAGCCTTTTTGTATTCAGCTGTCCACTCGTCGTAGCCCTTGACCATAACTGGATCTGGCTCCATTGTTGTAGACTCCTGTCCAGCAAATACTTTTTCATCCAAGTAGCTCTGGAACTTCTGTGACTTGTCATCGCGGATGCAGTAGTTGGCAAGAACTGCCATACCCCAAGCGCCGCCTTCACCAGCTGTAGCCATTACAGTAATAGGTGCATTTAAAGCAGCTGCAAGAACTGACTGTCCAACGCCCTTTGTCTTAAAGAATCCGCCGTGACCTGTGATAGATTTAATCTTTACCTTTTCTTCCTTGAGAAGAATGTCATTACCAATCTTAAGTACTCCAAGAGCTCCGTAAAGATTTGAGCGCATGAAGTTTGCAAGTGTAAATTTAGCGTCTGGCTTTCTCACAATCATAGGACGTCCTTCATTGACTCCTACAACTGGCTCGCCGCCAAAATAGTTATATGAAAGTACACCGCCGCAATTAGCATCTTCTGTAAGAGCCTTGCGATAAAGTGTGCCATAAATGTCATTCATAGAAATATCAATGTCGAATGCATCTGCAAATTCCTTGAATATTCCAATCCATGAATTCAAATCTGATGTACAGTTGTTGCAGTGAACCATGGCAACCGCCTCACCTGTTGGTGTTGTAACCATATCGATTTCCTCGTATGGCTTAGAAAGAGGCTTATCAAGAACTACCATTGAGAACACTGATGTGCCAGCAGAAACATTACCTGTTCCAACAGAAACAGCGTTTGTAGCAACCATACCTGTACCTGCGTCACCTTCTGGTGGAGCAAGTGGGCATCCTGGCTCAAGCTCTCCTGTAGGATCAAGAAGCTTTGCACCCTCTGCTGTAAGTGTACCTGCATCATCACCTGCAACTAATACCTCTGGCATCAAATCTTCTACTTTTGTAGTAATGCCATGTGCTGCTGCAAGTTTATTAAATTTCTCAAGCATAGCCTTGTCATACTGACAAGTTGCTGAATCAATAGGAAACATTCCAGATGCTTCGCCAACACCTGCTACCTTTTTTCCTGTCATCTTATAGTGAACATAGCAAGCAAGTGTCATGAAGTATGCCACGTTTTGAACATGTGGCTCTTTGTTTAAAATACACTGATAATAGTGTGAAATGCTCCAGCGCTGTGGCATGTTAAAATTGAGCTCCTTTGAAAGCTCTGCTGCAGCCTGGCCTGTAATTGTATTTCTCCATGTTCTAAATGGAACAAGCAAATTGTCATCCTTGTCAAATGCAAGATAACCATGCATCATTGCAGAAAAACCAATTGCACCAATCTTCTTAAGCTTTACATCATACTTGCTGAAAACATCCTGCTTAAGCTTTGCGTAGCAATCCTGTACACCTGCCCATACCTCCTCTAAAGGATATGTCCAGATGCCATTATCCAAATGGTTCTCCCACTCATGGTCACCCTGAGCAAGGACCTTATTATCGCCATCAACAAGGACAGCCTTGATTCTTGTAGAACCAAACTCAATACCTAAAGCTGTGCCAGTACCTTCGGCAATTATCTCGTTAATATTCATAAATTATTACCCCCAATACATTACTTCTCTACACGTTTACCTCTCGCTGGTCACGGTCTCAATCCTAAGATATTGCTCCGCTCGACTAACACGTCTCGCTGCGCAACACTTAGAGATTGATACCTACCAGCTATTTGTAGTGTATATAATTTCATTGGCGGCCACTCAACCTTGGCAAGCGCGAGCAGGGTGCTGAATGTCCAGTGGACATTCGCCCAGCACCGACCGTAGTGGAACGGAGACGGCCCCATGCCAAGACTTTGTGCCGCGTTTATTAATGGCGGCCACACAACTTGGAAATAGCTTGTAAGTAACAAGCGAGCCTCAACCTGCGATGCCGCCACTTTTTTATTCACCGAAAACTGCTATGTAGTCCTTCTGGAACTTTTCGATACCTGCAGTTGTGAGAGGATGATTAATCATTGTTTCGATTACAGAGTATGGAACTGTTGCAATGTGAGCACCAGCAAGTGCGCAATCTGTTACGTGAATTGGATTACGAACTGATGCAGCAATGATTTCTGTATCGTATCCATAGATGTCAAAGATCTCAGCGATGTCACGGATAAGATCGATACCTGCCATGTTGATGTCATCAAGTCTTCCAAGGAATGGTGAAACATATGTAGCACCAGCATTTGCAGCAAGAATAGCCTGGTTAGCTGAGAAGATAAGTGTAACATTTGTCTTGATGCCTTCTGCAGAAAGTACCTTTACAGCCTTAAGACCTTCTGCTGTCATAGGAATCTTTACTACCATGTTTGGATGCATAGCTGCAATCTCACGGCCTTCCTTAATCATGCCTTCTGCGTCAACTGTTGTAGCCTTAACCTCACCTGAGATAGGTCCATCAACGATAGAAGCAATTTCCTTAAGGATCTCTTCCTGGCTACGTCCACCCTCTTTTGCAATAAGTGAAGGGTTTGTAGTAACACCGCAGATTACTCCAAGATCATTTGCCTTCTTAATGTCCTCAATTTTTCCAGTATCAACGAATAACTTCATTTTCTTTTTCTCCTTCTAAATATCTTGCTGGTAAATACCAGTTTTAATAGTTATTCATGGTCGACCAAACCGCCCCATGTTAACTACAATTGTAAATCTTTTTGTTATGCCATTCTATAAAAATAATGTCCATCTTATGGCACAATTTTTACATTAACTCAGCAACTTCAGGCGTATTTTCCCTATTTCTTGTATACAAGATTTCCAAGAGCTAAATCACGTTTGAAGTCACGAATCTTTGTGTCCTTATCAATATAAACTGCCTCGATACCCATAGCAGCTGCCCAGTCACCCATCTGCTCAGCAGTAAGGTCATAAGTAAATGCTGTATGGTGAGCGCCACCTGCAAGAAGCCAAGCCTCTGTACCTGTGTAGAAATCAGGCTGTGGTGTCCAGAAGTTGATAGCTGTAGGAAGCTTTGGAAGTGGCTTCTCAACCTTCTTGCAATCAACATCCTGAATGATGAGACGGAATCTGTCGCCTAAATCGATGAGGGATGTAGCAATACCCTTGCCAGTCTTTGACTGGAATACAAGACGAGCTGGATCCTCACGGTCACCCATTGAAAGTGGCTGGCACTTAATCTGGATAGGACCTTCTGAAATAGTTGGGCAAATCTCAAGCATGTGAGCCTGGATAATACCTTCCTTACCCTTTACAAGGTTGTATGTGTAATCCTCAAGCATTGAAGTACCCTTTGCGTCCTTCATGCCTGTAGTCATAATCTTCATAAGGCGAACCATTGCAGCAACCTTCCAGTCACCCTCTGCGCCAAAGCCGTAACCCTTTTCCATAAGTCTCTGGATAGCAAGACCAGGAAGCTGCTTAAGTGCACCAAGGTCACCAAAGTGAGTTACGATTGCCTGATAGTTTTTCTCCTCAAGGAATCTCTCGAATCCGATTTCAATCTGAGCCTGAACAGCTACATGCTTCTTGAATTCCTCTGGGTCTCTGCCCTCAAGGCAGATATCGTACTTGCTGTAATACTCATCAACAAGTGCATTTACATCTGACTGAGAAACTGCATCAACTGCCTCAGCGATTTCATTTACAGGATAAGCATCAACTTCCCAACCGAACTTAAGCTGAGCCTCTACCTTGTCGCCTTCTGTAACAGCAACATTTCTCATGTTGTCTGCAACTCTCATTACACGGATGTGGCTTGACTCTACAATACCGATTGCTGTGCGCATCCATGAACCAAGCTTCTCCTGAACCTCAGCATCCTGCCAGTAACCTACGATTGTCTTTCTCTCGATACCCATTCTTGAAAGAATATGAGCATACTCTCTATCGCCGTGAGCTGCCTGATTCTCATTCATGAAATCCATATCCATTGTCTCGTATGGAATCTCACGATTGTACTGAGTATGTAAATGGCAAAGTGGCTTTCTAAGCTCCTGATGTCCTAAAATCCATGACTTTGCAGGTGAGAATGTGTGCATCCATGTGATAACACCTGCGCAAGTTGGATCATTGTTAGCCTCGTTAAATGTGCGTCTGATTACCTCGTTTGTAATCATTGTTGGTTTCCATACTACCTCAAATGGAAGCTTGCCTGACTTGTTTAAGCACTCAACAATTTCCTTTGAATGTGCTGCAACATGTGAAAGGCACTCATCTCCGTAAAGGTCTTGAGAACCAGTACAGAACCAAAACTTGTAGTTAAGCTGTGTCTTCATAAAATTACCCTCCGTTAAATCCTTCTCTGTTCCCAGCATGGCTTAGACCGCCAATCCCGATACATTTATCACCGAGAACAACAACTTGTATATAAAAAATAATACAACTTGTACACATATAGATACAAGTTGTATTTATCTTTTAAAAATATACTGTTTTTATAGGATTTATGCTCGTGTACAAGTCTAAAAACACATATACAAGTTTGATTCAAATGAGCAATTCTTGCTTTTTATCCAATGGGAGCACCTACAATGTGCTGGTCCTCTCCACCAGCTCTGGCATAAGAAGCACCTGGGCATCCTTTCTGCTTAATGTCCCATCAATAAGTCCAAGCAGGGTCTCAGCCGCCTTTTTACCAAGCTCCTCCTGAGGATGGGCAACTGTGGTAATCCCCCTGCTCTGGGCAAGCAGTGAATTGTCAAATCCAGTTACTGAAATATCATGAGGAACACTTCTTCCTGCAACAGAAAGTCCCTTTATTACATCAGCGGCAATCTCGTCATTGTAACAAACTACCGCATGGCAGCTCCTGCCATTTTCAAATATTCTAAGGAGTCCCTCCAGTGGCTTTTGCCCCTTGTCCTTGGTGTGATACCAAATCACCATATCAGGGTCATATGCAATGCCTGCTTCCTGCAGAGCCTTCACATAACCCTTGTGTCTAAGTATCCCCTGGGTGTCATCTGCCTTGAAAATGCCTGCCACTTTCCTGTGACCAAGCTGTATAAGATGCTCTGTTATCAGTCGGCCGCCCTCTACATCGTCAAGCATTACATGGGGTCTATCCATCATAGCCTCATAGCACCCCTGGATAAACACATAGGGAATTCCCATGGCATCCATCTGGTCATAAAGCACTTGATGCTGACAGCTGATAGCACTCTGACTAGGCTCGATTATCATGCCATCAATATTTTTAGAAAGGAGCTCCTCCATGCACCAGGCCTCGCCCTTTCTGGAATTGTTGGTTGTCTTAAGCAGGATACTGTAGCCATTATCATTTAACACCTGATTGATTCCCTGGATAACCCTTGGAAAAATATAATCAGACATGTAGGTGGTTACCACCGCAATATTTTTGGTACCGCTCCTCTTATGAATACGCTCAGCCACAAAAGTGCCGCTGCCATGTCTTGCATAAAGCAAGCCCTCCTCAGTAAGCTTACTGATAGCCTTTCTAACAGTCTGCCTGCTGGCACCGAACTTTTCAGCTAATTCATTTTCCGAAGGAATCTTCTGCCCTGGCGCATATTTGCCAGAGTTAATCCCCTTTTTTATATCCTTAATTATCAGTTCATTTTTTGATGAAACCACAATTATTCCCCCGCGTATATAGTCTGAAACCATTCTAACATAATAAATCCAATTTTCCTAAGCACCATTAATCCTACCAGCATAAAAAAAGGACCCTGCCGAAGCAAGGTCCTAAATAAGTCTCTATAAAATTAGAAATCTGTAAGTGTAGCAGCACGTCTCTCAAGGAATGCGCCCATGCCCTCTGCCTTATCGTGTGTAGAACATGTGATACCGAAGAGATTAGCCTCCATCTCAACTGCGTTCTTGATGTCCATGTCATAACCGTTGTTGATAGCCGCCTTAGCGATAGATACTGCATAGCTACCCTTAGAAGCGATCTTCTTAGCCATAGCCTTAGCTGTGTCCATAAGCTCCTCACAAGGAACAACCTTGTTAACAAGACCGATTCTGTATGCCTCGTTAGCATCGATAGAATCACATGTGAAGATAAGCTCCTTAGCGCGTCCCATACCTACGAGACGAGCAAGTCTCTGTGTACCGCCGAATCCTGGAATGATACCAAGACCACACTCTGGCTGACCAAATGTAGCATTCTCAGATGCAATACGGATGTCGCAAGCCATAGAAATCTCGCAACCACCGCCAAGAGCAAATCCGTTAACTGCACAGATTGTAACCTGTCTCATGTTCATGAGCTTGAAGAAAGGAACTGATGCTCTCATACCAAAAGCACGTGCCTCTGCTGCTGTAAAGTTAACCATCTCTGAAATATCAGCACCTGCAACAAATGACTTAAATGCATTATCTTTCTTGTCTGGGCCGCCTGTAAGGATAAGTACCTTTACATCGTCTCTAGCCTCGATTTCTGTTAATGCAACGTTTAACTCATCAAGAGTCTCGCTGTTAAGTGCGTTAAGTGCTGCTGGACGTGAAATTGTAAGAACAGCAATCTCATCAGCAACCTCAAGCTTTAAATTGTTGAATTCGCTCATAGTAATCCTCCTCTTTTTGGGGTCATACCCAACTTTTTTCTCATGTTATCTATAATAGTCTATTGTTAAAACTTTGTCAATCCTAATTATGGCGCTCCCCTCACCTAGATTTCCCATGAGATTTACCAATTCAACATATTACCTAACAACAAAATTTCCTGTAAAACCCCTGCCAGCTTTACAGCTTTGCAGCTGCCTCCTCGTCACAAATGATTGTTACATCAGGATGTGTCTGGAGAACTGAACCTGGAACCTCAGTGGAAACCGGACCATTTATTACTTTGGCCAAAGCGTCAGCCTTCTTAGCTCCATTTACCACAAGAAGGATTTTCTTTGCACCCATTATTGTATTAACCCCCATAGAATATGCCTGTCTTGGCACATCCTCTATTCTCTCAAAAAGACGTGAATTTGCGTGAATTGTGCTCTCTGTCAAATCGACTACGTGTGTTCTCACCTTAAATGGAGTGCCTGGCTCGTTAAAACCGATATGTCCATTTTCTCCAAGGCCAAGCAACTGTAAATCAATTCCTCCTAGAGATTTGATAACCTCCTCATATCTTGCGCACTCAGCGTTATCATTCACCGCCATTCCATTTGGAATATTGATATTTGCAGGATTTATATCAACCTTTGAAAAGAGATTGTCATTCATATAATAGTGGTAGCTATTTTCGTTTAATTCATTGAGCCCCTTATACTCATCTAAATTCACAGTGCGAATCTCTTTAAATGAAATAGCCCCTGCCTTGTATTTTTCAACCAGTAATTTATAGATTCCAATAGGAGAGGAACCTGTAGCAAGGCCTAGAACGCTATTTTGCTTTTCTTTTATCTGATCTGAGATTATCTCAGCAGCCTGTTTGCTCACTGCATCATAATCTTTTACTACATATATTTTCATTTCCAAAACTCCTCACTATTTTTTCAATAAGCTTATTCTTAGCACATTATATTGGGGTCAAAAGTTTGGCGTCAATTAAACCAAAGACTTCTGAAACGCCTTTCAAAAAAATAGTCAATAAATCATTTTTGATGTTAGTACTTTCATAAACTTGGTAAAACATTGAGAAATTTCACAGCTTTTACCTATAATATAAAATATAGATGTCACGGAATTATGGTAAAACTGGCAACCATTCTGAGACACTCTTACTACAAAGGAGTCAAACATGGATAATTACCAAATTATAAATAAAATAAAGGGCGGTCTTATCGTCTCTTGTCAGGCCTTAGAAGATGAGCCTCTTTACAGCAGTTTCATCATGTCAAAAATGGCTCTTGCCGCTGAGGAAGGCGGTGCTGTAGGCATCAGAGCCAACAGTGTAGTTGATATAGCAGAAATCCAAAAAAGTACTACTCTTCCTATTATTGGCCTCATTAAAAAGGACTATGCCGACAGCGAAGTCTATATCACACCAACTGAGGCTGAGGTGGATGCTCTAGTTTTAGTAGGCGCCGATATTATTGCAATGGATGCCACTAATAGACCTCGACCAAATGGCGAGAGCTTAGATGCTTTTTTCAAAAAAATAAAGAAAAAATATCCAAACAAATTATTCATGGCAGATTGCTCTACCTTTGATGAGGGCATCCATGCCAGTGAGCTTGGATTTGATATAGTAAGCACTACTCTCTCCGGTTACACAAAGGAGACAAAGGGACGCTTGCTACCAGATTTTGACATGCTTAAAAAGCTTGTAGATTCTCTAGATATTCCTGTCATTGCTGAAGGAGGAATCTGGGAGCCAGCTCAGTTAAAACAGGCATTTGATTTAGGCTGCCACAGCGCAGTTGTTGGTAGTGCTATAACAAGACCTAGGGATATAACAAGACATTTTATAGCCGCTATTAAGGAGAACTAAAATGAAAATTATAAATGGTAGTGTTTTTTTAGAAGATGGAAAATTTCAACAGGTAACAGTGGCCTGTATGGATGGGAAAATCACTGAGATAACAACAGGTGATGCCCTATCTGCCAATAGTTCTGAGGCAGGTGAAGAGATAATAGACGCCACTGATTGTTATGTAATTCCAGGTCTTTGCGATATACATTTGCATGGCTGTATGAGTTACGATGCTTGCGATGGCACTAGAGAGGCTCTTAAGGAAATGGCCAAATATGAGGCTGCTCACGGAGTCACTTCTATCCTTCCTACTACAATGACCTATCCGGAAGACACTCTTACTACTATTGCAAATGCCGTAAGGGATTACCGTATATACGATAATGATACTCCAGGTCACGCTACAATCCATGGCATTAATATGGAAGGTCCTTTTATCTCACCTGAGAAAAAGGGTGCCCAGAATCCTAAATATATTCAGCGCTGCGATATCAATATGTTCCATAGAATCAACTTAGCCAGCGGAGGTGCAGTTCGTCTATGCGATATTGCCCCTGAGATGGATGGCGCTATGGAATTTATCGATGAGGCAAGAAAAGAGACTAGAATCTCAATCGCCCATACCACTGCAGACTATGATACCTGCAAGCAGGCATTTGACCGTGGAGCAAGACATCTTACCCATTTATTTAACGCAATGCCACCATTTACACATCGAGCTCCTGGCCCAATTGGTGCTGCAGCTGAAAATGAAAATGTCACTCCAGAAATTATCTGCGATGGAATCCATGTATATCCAGCTGCCGTAAATCTTATGTACAAAGTATTTGGTCCAGAGCGTCTCATCATGATAAGCGACTCTATGCGTGCAACCGGACTACCAGATGGAGAATATGAATTAGGCGGACAGCCTGTGACAGTAAAAGGTCGACTTGCCACCCTACACGATGGCACAATCGCCGGCTCAGCCACCAATCTATACGATTGCATGATTACCGCAGTAAAGGAAATGCATATCCCCCTTGAAGACACCATTTTATGTGCTTCTAGAAATCCAGCAAAAGCTGTTGGGATATACCACACAGTAGGCTCTATTGCCCTTGGCAAACAGGCTGATTTTGTTATAATTAATAAATCAGATTTAATGATTAAAGCTGTCATTGTGAGGGGACAATATGGCAAAGGGTGATTCAACAAAACATAAAATTGAGGAGGCTTATACCAGCCTCACCAAATCAGAGCAGGGCGTAGCAGATTACTTCCTGGAGAATACCGCTATTAGCGATTTCTCCTCAAAGCATATCTCCACCCTGCTATACGTTTCTGAGGCCACACTATCTAGATTTGCTAAAAAATGTGGATTCAAGGGCTACAGAGAATTCGTCTACATGTACGAGCTTGATTTCAAGGATTACTTCACCGAAAAGGAGGAGAAGGAAATTTCTGACATCACACGCTCTGTCCGGAAAAACTATAAGGACATTATGGTCAAGGCATTTGATTTAATAGACGAGGATCAAATGCGCCGCATCGCAAGCCGCCTTAGCAACACAGAGTACACTGTTCCTGTGTATGGCATGGGCTCTAGTGGATATGTTGCCAGAGAATTCCAGCTTCGATTTATGAGACTGGGGCTTGATGTTATCGCAATTACGGATTCCCAGATGATTGCTATGAATGCATCACTGGTGAAGCGAGGCTCTCTGGTCCTTGCCTTTTCCATCAGCGGCACTACCAAGGTAGTCATGGACAGTATCAAAAAGGCCAAACAAAATGGAGCGAGAGTGGTTCTTTTCACCTCCTCTAAGGACAAAAAGCTTATAGAGATTTGCGATGAAGTTGTAGAGGTAGCCTACCTTAGCGAACTAGAGACTGGCACCAAGATATCCCCACAGATATCTCTACTCATCTTACTAGATGTTCTCTACACCTATTATTTTGCAAACGATTCATACTTCAAGGCTGAAAAATACAAGCGCACTCTCTCAGCTCTTGAGATCAAAATCTAAAATATTCTTAGGACCCAGCTAGGGTCCTTTTTTTATGCATAATAAAACAGAAAAAAAGACCCCAAGCTATGCTTGGGGCCACTTTGTACATTCTACGTTATAAGGTCAGTTACCAATTTTAATTACAATAATTTTTTGAGCTCGTCATAAACAAACTGAACCTGAGTGCCTATGACAACCTGTACTGATGTCTTGCCTGGGCGAATCATGCCAGCAGCACCAGCGGCCTTAACAGCCTTTTCGTTGATTACCTCCTGATCCTTTACCTCAAGACGAAGTCTTGTAGCACAGTAATCAGCAGATGTAATATTATCCTTGCCGCCGAGAGCCTCTAATACTTTTTCAGCTACTACAGCGTAATTGCTGTTTGAAAGCTTAGCATCCTTATCGATCTCAGCGTAATCTTCCTCGTCATCCTCACGACCAGGTGTCTTAAGATCAAATGCGCCAATCACATAGTAGAATACTAAATAGAATACTACGAAAGCTGCGATTCCAAGTGGAATAAGCATCCATGTGTTTTGAGCAGCTGGAAGTGATGCAGAGAATACAGCATCAGTAGCTCCACCTGAGAATGAGAATCCTGCTCTAAATCCAACCAATCCTGTGATGATTGTGAAAATGCCATATAAAAGTGCATATACAAGATAAAGACCAGGAGCCAAGAACATGAATGAGAATTCAAATGGCTCAGTTACACCGCAGACAAATGCACAGATAGCTGCTGATGAAAGAATACCAATTGCAAGCTTTCTCTTGCCTGTCTTAGCGCGTCTAATCATAGCAAGAGCAGCACCTGGAACACCAAACATCATACATGGGAAGAATCCAGACATGTAGATACCTAAATCCCAAGAAACATCAGCAGAAGTCTTGCCTGCCCAGAAGTTTGTCAAATCACCAAGTCCGATTGTATCGAACCAGAAAACATTGTTAAGTGCGTGGTGAAGACCTGTTGGAATGAGAAGTCTGTTAAGGAACGCATAGATACCAGCTCCTACGATACCCATCTTTGCAATACCCTGACCAAGTGCTACAAGTCCTGAGAAAAGAATTGGCCATACAAAAAGAAGTACAACAGAAACTAAAATTGATACGAAACCTGCAATAATAGCAACGCTTCTCTTTCCACTAAAGAAAGCTAGCCAATCTGGAAGCTTTGTGTTCTTAAACTTGTTGTAACACATAGAACCAATAATACCAGCAATGATACCGATAAATGGATTGACAATCTTGTCAAAGGCCATTGTTTTAACAGCACTCTCTGCGATAGATGGCATGATAGTTGTGACAAAACCTGTGCCAAGAAGTGTTGTCATAATAAGCCATGATACAAGGGCTGCCAGTCCGCCTGTACCGTCATGGTCATCAGCCATACCAACACCAACGCCGATTACGAAAAGTAGCGCAATGTGGTCAATCAATGCTGCACCAGCTTTTACTAAGAACAAGCCAAAGAGCATCTTTGCACCGGTGATATCTCCTCCCTGCATTGTGGCTGGACACAGCATGTATCCAATACCCATTAAAAGGCCACATAACGGAAGAACCGCTACAGGCAGCATGAGAGCTTTACCTAGTTTTTGTAAAAACTTCATACATTATCCTCCTTCTATACCCCTACTTTGTAAGGTTGATTTAATATAATTAAATTATATTCAACCCCTAAAAATACTGTCAACGAATTCACTTTCTTCTGAAACCTCTTTCAGATTTTGCCCCCTGAGTTACGCTTTTATGACAGTACTTTCAATTCAAATCTCACCTTGTTTCATTCTTTTCTTTTTTATGTACATATTGGCATCTGCCTGCTCAAAAACATCACCTACTGTAAGCCCCTCTTTGCCATAGGCTGCACCTACCGCCATGGTCACACGCCCCTTGGCTTTATTTTCTGCATTTGCCTTATCTATCTTTTCAATCAGATAATCCAGCTTGCTTAAATCCTTGCCCTGAGCAATTACAACAAACTCGTCTCCACCCACTCTATATACCGGACTGTGGGCAAATGCGTTACAGATAAGCATACATCCGTCCTTTATAAACTGGTCACCTGCCAGATGTCCTAGTGTGTCATTTACATCCTTTAGGCCATTCATATCACAAACTACTATTGCGTAATCCTTTACTTTGCCTGTTTTTATTTGCTCGTTCAAAAGGTTCTCTGCCTCTGCGTAGGCATTTTTATTTTTAACACCTGTAAGCTCATCAATATTGGCCTTTTTCTCAGCCACTGTCAGATTATTGAGATACTCCAGTTCCTTTCTCTTTTGGGCATCAACATCAATAAGACCCACTATAAGCTGAGTTCCATCAAGTTCTTCTACAAGAGCAGCCTTAAGTGTTACATAAATCGGATTGTCGCTTTCAAAACAAAGCCTGTAGGTGTGAACAAAAATGCCCTCTTTATCTATCGTTGACAAGACATTTTTCTTGGTAAATACTCGCTTAAATGACTCCAAATCCTCATAATAAACAACGTCTGTTGCATCTCTTATAGCATCTTTAAAGAAATCATCACCTGAGCTATTTAACTGAAGAGTCTGGAACATATAGCTTGTTTTGTACATGCTGTAGCTATTAGTCTCAGGGTTTACAGTGTAAATAGAAATAATGTCACCGGAAAGAGCTGTGATTCTTGCATAGGTAATTCGCTCTTCTTTTATGCGCTCTATAGTCTCCTGGCGCCTCATCTGCACATCCACATTGTTGACACCTATGATTACACGGTCCTCCCCTGAGCGAACCTTTACAGCTTTTAAATTGACATAGGTAGGTTTCATGTCGATGAACATACGATATGTAAGAGAAAATGTACCGTGCTCCTTTAGATTGGATGCCACATTCTCCATTGTCATGGCCTCGGTAAACGTATCCAAATCTGCACTGTAAACTGTCTTTTTGGCATCAGAAACAATCCGTTTAAAGAAATCTTTTCCACTCTTTTCAACGGACAAATCTCGATTTTGACCATCAGGATTGTACTCTACGTATTCACCTGTTTTCATATCAACAAAATACAGGTAAATATAATCCTCTGCCAAGGCTCTGGCCACATAGTTGTATGTCAAATCATTTTCTTTTTTAGGTTTATCTGTAACCGAAAGAATAACTATGGCAAGGGCTGCCATTCCCGAAACTTTATTGACAGCAATTCTTTGAATCAGAAGCTGAACTGTTTTGCCATCACGGGTTCTGTCGTCGATTATTCGTCGCTTTCCATCCTGACCACATTGTCTGATAGCATTGAAGGTATAGTAACCTGTACCCCTCTTGCCCTTCTTAAACTCATATACGTATGGCTCCTTTGCATCTGGGAAATTGTTTTCAATAAATCGCTTGAAATTCCTATTTCCTCTGGCAAAATGTATTATCTCATCATTTGCCTCTGTGATTACCATTGGAATGGTGTCAAAATAGCTGGCGTACTGATCATCATCCTGACTTAGGAATGACAAATCATATAGGCTGACCTTACCTACCTCTGAATAGTACTCAGCCTCATCTGGATTTTCGAATCCGATTTGAGTGCCGCTTTTATATCTGGCAAATATTTTCTCCACTGGAATAGGCCTACAGTAATAGAATCCCTGCATTTTCGAGCAGCCTACCTCCAAAAGGAAATCCACCTGTTCCTGATCTTCTACACCCTCAGCAGCAGTCTCTATTCCTAGAGCAATAGCCATCCTTACAAGCTCTGTAATAATTATCTTTGTATTATCAGAAGAGCTTATTCTACTAATAACCCCTACATTTATCTTCAATAAATCAAAATGGACTCTCTGCAACATAACTGGCGAAGCACTGCCGCTGCCATAATCATCCATCCATACCTTAAATCCAAGCTCCTGAAATCTCTCGAGCTGAGAAAGAACCTGCTCATTGTTTCTGCAGACAGCACTTTCAGTAACCTCTATTGCTATCTTTCCAAAGTCGATACCTGCCGCCTGTACACGGCTAACAAATTCCTCTACGATATCACAGCAATAGAAATCTATCTGGGACACATTGATGGAAGTTGTAACCAGATAAAGCCCCATCTCAACCTGGGCTTTCATCTTCTCAAGCACATGTTCGAGCACATACAAATCCAAGGTTGCAATAGCATTTACAGCCTCTAAAATCGGAACAAACTCGCCTGGATTAAGGACTCCCATTATTGGGTCATCCCATCTGACCAGTGCTTCTTCCTCACAGACTCTTCCATTAACAGAGCGAACAATAGGCTGATAGTATACCTCCAACCATTCCTCCTCTATTGCCTTTGGAAAATTCTCCAGCAAATATTTACTTTTGTCGAAAGAGCTATCCTTAGTAATCATCTTTCATTCCCCGTGTACTTCCCCGTAAACCAATACAATTCTAGCTAAACACTCAAGCGTCTTTGAATCTCACTTACCACTTCACGACCTTTGAAAATAATAGCTCCAACCAAAAGCGCAAAACCAACAAGCAAGCAAATTATCCATTCGATAGGACAATTCTTCTGGAAAATATAAAATGCAATGTATGGCAAAATACCTATCAATACATTAGTAAGAAGATAGGCCATTGAATTGCCACTTTTATCCAGCATGGCAAACACGAAGTTTGCAACCATTGTAGCCATAACTACATTTGGCAAAATCCAGTATATAAAAAGTCTAATAAATCCCATGTAATATGCTGTAACAGCAAGCATTATCATTACAAATACAACAAATATAGATAGGATTCTCGATGGACTCATACCCTTTTTGAAAAGTCTTATGATTCCAAACTCAAAGGCAAGCACCCACATTAACACAAGTAAGCTCCAATGGATTTTCTCAAATGGACCATCGAATGCTGCTGGATGAAGTCCAAATAGGAAGTCGATTCCAAGTGATGCAATAATAATAATCCATACAATAAAAAGCTGAAGCTTATAGAAAAATGACTGTATCTTTAAAATAGTCTGAGTAGGAAAATATCTTTCCTCTGGCTCTCCCACCATCTTACTCTGACAGAATGGGCATTTCTTAAGGTCGCCACCAACCTGTATCTTACAATAAGGACAATTTTTCATTATCGAATCACCTCCGTAGCATATGCTTTAACTTTCATGCCATCTTCGCTAAGTCCGCGGACAAAATTCTTGATTACGCGAGTGTTTGAATATGGCGAGGTGACTCCAAGTGTAAGAACACCGTTGTAACTTGTCATTACCATAAATAAGTTTGAAGAACTGCAGAATCCAGAGTAGTTCTGAATCATAGATGTCAGCTCCTCAGGTGGACGCTGCACTCCTAAATTAGAAAGTACAACAGACACCTTTTTATCTGTAACTTTTGAGCCATAGCGGACAACCAGCTGCTTGATAAAAAGTGGCACCGCTCTAACTGGAATAACATATTCCATGGTCTCAAAATTATCCATCTGCTTTTTAATATTTTCTTCTGTCAAATTAGCCTTGAGCTTCTCGTCAAACTCCTTAGCCAAATCCTCAAGAGAAATATCCTCTGTAAAAATATGGGACACATTTATATTGTTAAAAAAGTTTCTAGATGTCTTGCTAGGATAATAGTTTCTAAGGTTAACCGGCATAGAAACATTGATTGGCTTTTTCACCTTGCGAGGTGGCATGTCTGCCTTGATGGCAAGCATAAGTCTCGCGCCTATATAACTTGTAAGACCCACTCCCATTTCCTTGGCCTTAGGGAGAATGTCTGCTGTAGGAACCTGAAGCTCAAAAAACTGAAGCTGGTCATATGGAAGCTTAAGTCCTCCTGGATGATATGCGTACTTAAGAGTCGATGCCTTAAGTCCCATGCTTCCAAAGAACTGCTTGTAGCTATCCTGATTCAAGTCATCCTCTGATGCTCCCGAATGAATAACTATGTCCTCAAATCTATCTGGATATTTTAGCTCTAAATAACTTGATACAATAATATTTAAAAATTCCAGGGCGCCTGTTCCATCTGAAATAGCGTGGAACAAATCAAGGTTAATTCTGTTGTGATAATATGTCACCCTGTAGTGAAGCATTGCCCTGCCTGGCTTGTACAGGATAGGACAAACTCTGCCGTGCTCCTCTGTAACCACTGGCTGGATGTCTGTATCCTCCATGTAGTGCCAGAAAATACCTCGTCTAATTCTTACCTGAAACTGTGGTCTCTCCTGAATTGCAAGAAGAACTGCCTCCTGTAAAAGCTCTGGGTCTATTTCATCCCAAAGAGTACAACTAACTCTAAGTGTTCTTGTGTCTCTTTTAGCTGCTGTAGCAAGAAAAACTTTTGCTACATTATCAACTTTGTACCAATTATCTCGTGCCATTATTACTCCTTATGCATTGTATATTTCCTCAGCAATGAATTTTGCTATACGCCTCATTGCACGCCCCGCCACTGGAAGTGGCAATTGCTGGTATACATGCCAACCATCTTTTTCTATATCAATAGTGGATTTCACTCCAGCTTTAGTCATTTTCTTGTTGAGCTGGACACTATCCTCAAGCAGGATTTCGTTTTTGCCTACCATAATAAATGTAGGTGGAAATCCTGAAAAATCTCCAAATAAAGGACTGTATTTAGGCTCCGCTGGATCAGCCTTATCTCCTATAAATGCCTCACGGACTCCCACCACATACTTGTATGTGAGAATCGGGTCCTTTGTCTTGTATGTCTCATAGCTAGCAGAGGATGCAGTCATATCTGTCCACGGACTCATTACTATAAGCGCTCTAGGTGCCATTCTATCCTGCCCAAGTAATCGCTGGGTCAGTGAAATCACAAGATGTCCACCAGCAGAATCCCCTGCCATCAAAATATTTTTTGCACTAAAGCCCTTTTCTAATAGATAGTTCCAAATTATCTCACCATCATCTATAGGTGCCGGAAATTTGTGTTCAGGTGCAAGCCTATATTCAAAAGTCACTACAGAAAATCCTGTAGCAAGGGCCAGCTTGGCACCAAGAATTCTAGCATATCTAAGTCCGCCACACACGTAGCCTCCACCGTGGGCATTCAAAATAACATAGGATGGATTGTGTGCAAGAACCGGACGTATCCACTCACATGAAATGTCTCCTACCTTAAATGGTTCTATCTCCACATCACCAGTAGGGGCCGCAAGCTTCCCTGCCAATTCCATAGCAGATCTCTGCTTTTTCAAATCCTCTTCTGTAAGGGAATTTCCCGTTATTGAGTTGAAGGCCTTGATTGCTTTCATCAAGGGGTCATTCCAGTTTATCCTTCGCAAAGCCATATAATTCCCCTTTTTAACATCTTATGGATTAATTATAATTATTCTTTCGTAAAATTTCATTAAGAAATGGTAACCATTCTGTTAAATCGAAAAACACAGAATTTTCACAATTTAGTCACAACTTGACACCATTTGTGAATTAACAAGTGCTAGAATTGGTTTTGTAGGAAAGACTAATGTCTTTTTAGGGGAGGCGCAGACATGGATGTAGCCGAGATTTCAATGAACCTAAGTCAAAATAAGCTTATGTCGGCGGTGGGAACGTCGATGCTTAGTAAGTCTTTGGACCTGATAGAGGGACAGGTTACGATGCTTACAGAGGGGATGGATATGAATTCACCTTCTCTTGAGAGTTTGGTTTACCCTACCTCGGGCACTGCCATTGATCTACGCATATGAACGATTGGGTGTTATAATAATTAAGGGCTCGCTACGGTGGCGAGCCTTCGTTCTGTCCACTTTTAATCAATTTCATTACATAATTCTTATTCAAAAATTCCTGTACAGTAATTCACAAATAAACTTTTATTCTGCAAGGTTTATTCACATATTTAACATTGTTCCTTCAGAAATGGATTGTATTATTACTATATCGCAAGACAGAAGCGATGAACCATTTTTTTCATAACATTATTCTCCCTTTTAGAAAAGGACGTCCCGCCGACGTCCTTTTCACTTTGTTATAAAGTTAAATTTTCTAAAAACAGTTTTTCAAAATCCGGATTGGTTGCCATGTAAATCACTCTGGATTTTTCTTTTATTTCCTTTAGTGCATCCTCATCCTGATTTGTGATAAATGCTATATTTCCTAGGAGGGATGTGTTGCCTACTGCTTCAAACTTATTAATAAGCTCCTTTGGGAAAATATTGATTCCAGCTGCGGACCATACGCCAATGGAAGCTCCCAGACCACCTGACACATATAGGTGTTCTATGTCCTCCATCTCAATGCTAGACTCCCTGACTAAAAGTGTGATAGCAGAATAAATGGCAGACTTGGCAAGAAGCACCTGCTGAATATCCTCTCCTGTAATGACAATACCCTCTGCCACAGGGAATCCCTCTTCTGCATATTCTTCTGCCAGAAGGCCGCCTGAATCTATGATTCCATTTCTAAATAGCTCAGAAATCAAATCGATAACGCCGCTTCCACATATACCGATAGGAGCCTCGCCTCCGATGGTTGTGTACTTAACTCTTCCATGGGAAATGGAAATGTGATTGATAGCACCTCTGATAGATGCCACTCCACATCGCAAGTTCGCTCCCTCTAGGGCTGGGCCAGCTGATGCAGATGTGCAAAGGTATTCATTGCCATCATACAAAACTATCTCCGCATTTGTTCCCAAATCCACAAACAGATAGTTCTTAGGCTCTTTCTTTTTCTTTATGTAATAAAGACCTGCTACAATATCTCCTCCGATAAAGGCGGATATTGATGGCATAAAGAATATATCCTTGTAATCATGGGCAAATCTCACACTATCAAGTGTGTATGGAACAAATGGGAATTTGGCCATACCATCTACAGGGTAATGTAAAAACAGATGGGTCATAACTGTGTTTCCAGCGATAACCACTCTATGCATAAGATAATCTTCGCCGAGTATTTGCCTGCCTATATTCATCAGGTCATTTCTCACTGCATTCATCAAATCCTCATCATGACCTTCCATAGCAGCCTTTACTCTCGACATTACATCTGCGCCGTAGCCTGTCTGACTGTTGGTACAGTTTTTCTGTCTAAGAATTTTGCCTGTATGCAAGTCCACCACTGCCGCAGCAATAGTGGTAGTACCAATATCTACCGCAATGGCGATATTGGTCTTGTCTAGAGGTAAATTTTCATCTGCAATTAGTGTGTCTGGGGATTGAATCTCTGAAACTAGAGAAAGAGGCACCTGAATCTTGCAGTCTTTGGTGATGATACACTTACAGCCTAGTCTCCATCCATTTCTTAGATCATTGAACTCTATACCTCGCTCATCTGCAGAAGTAATCTCGGGAGCTCCGTAGGCAAATCTCACAGCACAACTCATGCACTTGCCTGCCCCACCACAAGGTCTGTAGAAATTGATTCCAAGTTGCTTCATCACCTCAACAAAAGAAATGTCCTCGAAGCTAACCAGGACATATTCTTTTTCAGGTTCGATGCCGTCAATTACAATTTTAATTTCCATGTTTTCTATCGTATTCCTCTAATGAATGTAAATTGAATTTCAACTCACCTTCATTATCCACCATAATTGTCATATAAGTGTGTTCACGACTATTCTGTCTTGGGAATGCTATGCTTCCTGGATTGGCTATAATCAAATCCTCATAATAATCGATAGTTGGAACATGGGTGTGTCCGTACAAGACTACGTCGCAGCCCTTTGCTCTGGCAGCCTCGGCTATTCTCTCGTAGCCAAATCCTACACCGTAGTAGTGACCATGAGTGAGCATAATCACATGCTTGCCCACCTCAAGCACTACCTCGTTTGGAAGATTAGTGCCCCAATCACAGTTGCCGCATACGCACTCAACTGGAGCATCAGTCATCATCCATATTCTCTCTTCTACACCCTGGCCATCTCCAAGATGATAAATTCTATCTGGCTTTTCTATCTCAATAACATCACTGAGATTCTCTGACATGCCATGGGTATCACTAACAACTAATATTTTCATGCTTAACAATTTCTTCCTTTATCATTCTAAGAGCCTGGCCTCTGTGGCTGATTGCATTTTTCTCCTCTGGGGAAATGCTAGCTGTGCTAACATCCTTGTCCCATAGATAGAAAATTGGGTCGTAACCAAAGCCATTTTCGCCCATTGGCTCCCATCCAATATAGCCCTCGATAGTGCCTCTTACAACTGCCTCGTTTCCGTCTGGAAAAACAGCTGAAACCGCACATACGAATCTAGCACTTCTGTCTTCTTTTTCTACTCCATCAAGTCGCTCAATCAAATTGGCATTTTTAATGTCGTATGATGTATCCTCGCCCATATATCTAGCAGAATAAATACCTGGCTCCTTGTTAAGTGCATCGATTTCAAGTCCACTGTCATCTGCAAGAACGATAGCATCTGTTGCCTCTTTTGCAATTGCTCGTGCCTTTATAAGAGAATTCTCCTCAAAGGTGGTTCCATCTTCCACAATATCCACATCAATGCCTGCTTCCTTCATGGACTGGATATCGTATTTCTCCTCCCCGAGAATCTCACGAATCTCTCTCATTTTGTTTGCATTTCCTGTAGCAAAAATAATTCTAGTCTTCATCATTCTCCAATCTGCCAGTGGCTCCTATAGCTTACCGACTATTATAAATTTAAATATTGTAATACAGAATTGTATATAGCCAATGCTGCTTTGTTTTGATACTCCTGTTCCTGCAGGTTATCCAGTTCCTTTTGGTTAGTCATAAATCCAACTTCCACGAGGGCTACTGGAGGCTTTGACATTCTGATAATGTATACCTCATCCCCCACTACTATCCCCTTTGATTTTGTGCCAAGCTCTCCCAAGAGATTACTAAGGCACATCTGGGCAAACTTCTTAGACTCACCTGTAGAATCTCCAGCTTCGTACATGACCTCTGTTCCATTTATGGATGACATACGGCCTGAGGCTGTAGAATTGTTATGAACTGATATAAAAAGATCAGCATCCGTGTCATTAGCCAGTCCTACTCGATTGGCAAATGATGGATTGGTGTCATCTGTTCTGGTGTAGTAGACACCTATATTTTTATCACATGCGTCAAAATACTTTTTCAACTCAAGAACTATATCTAGATTAATGTCCTTTTCACAGACCCCCTGCTTGGTGGCGCCAGGAACATTGCCGCCGTGGCCTGCATCAATAACCACAACATAGTCATATATCTCATGAGGGTCAACAAAATCAAAATAAATATTTTCCCCCTCAGATGTCATGGACACTTCAAACACATCATCTGTTGTAATCTGGATGAGACCTACCAGATTCTCACTGTTGTAGGTAACATCTACGATATTGTCCGAGTTACCTCTGATTGGGAATTTCTGGAAATAATCCTTGCCGATTCCCTTGATTTTGATGTTGATAGTTCTGTTGACGTAATTATTGTTAATCTCTACTGCAGAGCTGGTGACATTTTGTGGAAGGGTCAACCTAATCTGGTGCCCCTTTAAAATGCTCTGTCTTGTGTCAGGGTCATCCGCCTCTAAATCAGCGTTACTCTCCCTAAGCATATCCATAATCGAAACTCGACCACCCATCATCTGAGAGTCTTCGATTTTAAGAGCAATAATATGCATGTTTGGCACATACACAAGCAAACAACTCATTGCAATCACCACCACTAGAATTATAGCGGTGAAAGCCCCCATAACCTTTTCTTCCATTTAATCACTCATAAACTTCGACTACATTATTTGCATACGCTTTTATGCATAGATTAGCACTTGCTACATCCTCAACGCTCTCCCAATCCAGACCGTTGTTACTGATATATCCCCTACCATCCTCTATTGTCACCTTCTCTGTCATGGAGTCGGCAACGTACTCAACTGCAAGAGGACGCAATGTATCAGGTGTGTTGACGTAGAGTACTATTGCGAAGTTTTCTCCCTCCGAAACCATTTTCGCCTGGTCAAATTTTACTGTGTAATAACCAGCCTGGTCAACCTGACCATATGCCACAAGCTCCTTATTAACAAGGCTGCTAGTGTTTTCATAATTTGGAACAAAATAAATTTTATAATTAGTGTCTTTACCAAGAGCGTAAAAACCAGCTGCCTCTATCTGCTGATTGCCATCGGCTACGAATGTATTGGCGCCATAAGCCCACTCCTTGCTGTAGCCTACCTGGCCTACCCAGCCACACAAGTCGCTCTGATAAATATAATTGTATGTGTTGTTAGTATCCACATCTACGTAAGAAACTGCCTGATTACCTACATTGGTGTCATAGTAGGAAATGTAGAATACACCGTCCTCACCAAATCCGCTTCCCCAGCTATTCTGGCAGATAAATGCCCCATTGCCAGGAGCAGTATCCATGAAATTAGTAGCTGGATAATTGTCATCCCAGCCTATGATAACTACGTCATGATTAGGCTTTGAACTACCTCTATAATAGTAGGAATTAGTCAGGCTATTGTAGCTGTTAGAACCATTTAAGTTGGCTGTTGAAACGCTGGCGTATACTGATGTAGAAACTCCACCATATCTATATACAGCCCACTTGATTCCATCGAGATTTTCCGAATCATAAAACTGTACTGACTGAAGATGAACATTTTCCTGTTCACCATTTCCTGTCCACTCATCAATCAGTGTAGTATGTCTGTCCTGAAGAGCTGGCCCTTGCCAAGAAAGCAGGTAGGCTAATGCCATGGTATAATCGCCGCCATCTGCCTCAGAAAGACCGAATGAATTGTCATTAATCATGGAATCCACTGAAAAATTGTAAGGCAAGGCTGGAAGCATAGATGACTCCATGGCCTCCAAGGATGCACAAGCCCAACAGGTAGATGTGGAACCTTGATTTCTAATATTGCTAACTCTGTTTACACTCCTGAGATCATATCTCTTAGGCAGTGTAGCTGTCTTTTTGTAAGAGATATTGACTGTGTATTTATTGGCGTCGTAATCGTATTTGTACCCGAATATCTGGCATAGGTCCTGAAGTCCTACGTACATTTCCCCTCTATATATAGAAGGTGCAACCGCAAGCTCAAGCTCCTCCTGACCTTTGTAGGCTATTTTCTCACCTCTTGTAAAAGAAAAAATATCATTTGTAATTTGAATAAGAGCCTGGCTGTCATCCACCATAAAGGCAGAGCCCATAAGCTCTTTGCGAATAAATTCTAAGGATCCAACTGGATTGAGACTGTCATCAAGAATTGTATAACCAGCTGTATTTAAGTATGGCTGGCCATTAATATAGACCTTAAGTTGACCTGAATCATTAAGATTTTTAGACATGAGAGGGTACAGCACGTCCTTGTTCAGTGCTGCCCCGCGGAATGACTCTACAGCTGCGTATTTGTCATTCCAATTATTTAATTTCCAAAACAAAGTGAATGCCAAAAGAAGAGCAAACACTAAAAATCTCTTGGAAAATCTCATTTAACTAATCCTTTTTTTGCGGCTTAGGTCCTAAAAATTGATAGAATCTAGTCTTTATCATTCCGTTATAAATTTTACGATTTTTATCGGCCTTTTTGCCGATAGCCTTTGGCGCATCCTCATAGCTTGTGATTACAAACATGGACCATGTTTCAAGCTTTTTGAATGCTGCTCCTAACTTGCCGTAGATTGCTGGCAAATCTCTCTTATCCTCAAGACGCTCACCGTAAGGTGGGTTTGTCAAAATAAATCCGTATTTCTTAGGGTGGCTAAGGTCTGCCACATCTCTCTGCTGGAAATGAATCATGTGGTCCACTCCCGCCTGCTTGGCATTAAGGCGGGCGATTTTAACCATCTCAGGGTCAATATCATATCCCTGAAGGTCGCACTCTACCGATGTATCTACCTCGGCTCTGGCCTCGTCAAAACACTCTCTCCATAGCTTCTGTGGAATCAGATTATTCCAATCCATAGATGTAAACTCTCTGTTAAGTCCAGGAGCAATGTGGGCAGCCATAAGTGCAGCCTCAATCAAAAATGTACCCGAACCACAGAATGGGTCCACAAGAATCCTGTCTGGATGCCATGGAGTAAGCTGAATAAGTGCCGCCGCCATAGTCTCAGAAAGTGGAGCCTTGCTAGTGTATGTACGGTATCCTCTCTTGTGAAGTGGAGTACCTGTAGAATCCAATGTGACAATAACATTGTCATTCATAAGGAATATTCTAACAGGGTAATCTGAGCCATCCTCGTCAAACCACTGAATATCATAGTGGGACTTCATGCGCTCAACCATAGCCTTTTTAGCGATGGACTGAATATCTGTAAGTGAAAAAAGCTTACTCTTAACAGAGGTAGCCTTAGTTACCCAAAATTTTCCATCTACAGGAATGTAATTTTCCCAGTCTAATGACTTGATACCCTGAAATAACTCTTCGAAAGTAGTAGCTCTAAATCGACCTACCTCTATAAGAACTCGCTCAGCAGTGCGCAAATTGATATTTGCTCGACAGATTGCTTCTGCATCGCCAGTAAAGGTCACTCTACCGTCTGTAACCTCAGTAACCTCATAACCTAAATCATATATTTCTCTTTTTAATGGAGCTTCCAAACCGAAGTGGCATGGACAGCTAATAGTAAATAATTTCAACATAAAAATATCTTAACCTTTGAGCAGAATAGAGTCAAATACCATGTGTGTATTATTACTCATTGATGCACAATAAATTATTTTTATTGCATTATTATAAAATCTATATTATAATCGGAATCGTGACAGGCAGTTTCCTGTCATACCCTTATTAATTATTTATACTCCCCTCAAAAAGACCGAGTTTTTCGGTCTTTTTTCTTGCATAATTATTCACTTTTTGTTATATCACAATTTAAAAAAATCAAGAGAGTTTCCATTTTAGGCATATAAAAAGGGCTGTTCGTACAGCCCTTTAGTGTTTTTTTGATTACTTAAAGTGACCTAATGCCTCTGCAAATCTAGTCTCATCAAATGGCTTAATAACAAAGTCCTTAGCGCCTGCCTCAATAGCCTCGATTACATAGCACTTCTGACCCATGGCGCTAACCACCAGAATCTTAGCATCTGGGTCAAACTCCTTGATCTTCTTGATAGCATCAATGCCATTAGAGCTACGACCAATGGTGTGACCATCTACTGTCATGGTGATGTCCATAGTAACTATATCAGGCTTGAGCTGCTTGTACTTTTCAACAGCCGCATCGCTACAATCTGCCTCAGCAATAACAGTCCAGCCATTTCTTTCAATTTCGCCTCTGACGACGGCTCGCATAAATTTCGAATCGTCAACAACTAAAACTGTCTTTCCCAAAGAGCGTCCTCCTCCTATCAAAAAATCAATTTGGAAGTTTACAGTTATTATACCACACAAGCCACCATCCAACTATGAAAATATTGTTAAGTCATCATCACTATTTATACTGATCAATATTTTCTGGTGTTATAGGAACAAACGGTACCCACACATATTTTAGATCCTCTGTAGCACCTTCCATTGAGCCTACTGAGCCACCTTTTGCCAAGGTTATTGCACAGTCCACTGCATTCTCTGCCTGACCAACAGTATCTTGAAGAACTGTCATGTACATATCGCCACTTCTTATTGCTGCGCAACCATCATCAGTTGCATCTATTCCTGCTACTAGTTTGTCATGTGTATCATATCCGTTATCCTTAAGCCACTTAATAGCACCAATAGCCATAGGGTCATTGTTACATATAATGCAATCAAAATCCTGATGGGTCTTCTTAAATATTTCAAGCTGATCGTATGCAACTGTATCTGACCAATCTCCGTGATCAACAAATACATAATTTGCATCTACACCATTATCAAGGAAAAAGTATTTTACAGCGTTTGTACGCTGAGGAACTGCAGCATGGCCCTTCATTCCTTCCATGATAATTACATTTAATGACTGAGGCTTACCAAGTCCATTCCAAATGTACTCTGCCTGGAATCTTCCAGCATCCTGTTCAAATGAACCAACATAAACAAATTTATCTGCCTTTAGATAGTCTACATCTGGCTCATTGTTTATGAATACTATAGGAAGATTACCTGCCGCCTTTTCCATCTGAAGAATTGTGGTAGCATCTGCTAGTCTACAAATAATAGCATCGTATCCCTGCCCTGCAGCATCAGCAATCTGCTGCATCTGAATTTCCGGATCACTCTGACAGTAAACGGTATCAATTGTAGCGCCTGTTTCCTGAGCTCTCTTATCAATTGTTTCACAAAGAGTGATGAGGAATGTATCTGTATCGTCATGAAGTGTCATGAGAATTTTTACTCCACTTCCATTTACTGAGCCGCCACCACCTGATTTAGCTCCACAGCCTACAAGGGATGCAACCGTCATCACTATACAAATTAGAAAAGCCATTGATTTTTTGATTTGATTTTTCATAATTCGTCTCCTTATTAAATCTTGAACTGCTGAACATAAGATGTAAGTGTCTCAGATGTATTTGCCAGTTTGTGTGAGTTGTCTGCAACATCCTGGCTGTTCTGGGTGATGCTGTTTGCCTGCTCAACCATCTTGTGGCTAGTCTCGAGGATTTCATCTGTACTAGCTGCCTGCTCCTGAGAGATAGCTGCTACGTTGCTGGCAACATCATCAACCTTCTGTACATCCTGTATCATAAGGTCAATAAGTTCATTAGACTTTTCAATGTTCTGATAAATCTGATCAAATGTATCTACGGCAGTATTGATGAGTTCGCTGTTTGCTTCAATCTTGTCTGCATTGGTCTGTGCCTGTCCAACAACGCTATCAATAGCCTTTCTTACATCATCAATAAGCTTTGCTATATTTTCCGCACTCTGTGCAGAGTTCTTAGCAAGGTTACCGATTTCAGTAGCAACAACTGCGAATCCCTTACCTGTCTCTCCTGCTCTAGCTGCCTCGATAGAAGCGTTGAGAGAAAGAAGGTTGGTCTGCTCAGCGATTTCTGCTATAAGACCTACAATATTGGTAATCTCCTCTGAAGCTTTACCAACTACATTGATTGATTCTACAAGTTCATCATTGCTGCTCTTAATATCTTGCATTGCACCTGCAAGCTGTTCCATATCATCACGGCCTTTTTTACTAATCTCAACAGTTTCTTTCATACTGTCATTGGCCTGAAGCGAATTATCTCTTGTATCTGAAACAACCATAGCAAGAGTGGTTGCATTTTCAGCAATCTCATTTACAGCAACTGCAAGCTGGTCAACAGTATTGTTAAGGTTCTGCATAGCCTCTGACTGTGACTGAGATGCCTCGTACATATTCTTAGATACAACATCCGAATTATCCGACTGCTCTTTAAGCACCTTAGATTCTTCATTTATATCACTAAGCATCTTTCTCATGGACTGAACGAACTCGTTTACCTTGCTGCCCATAAGACCAATCTCGTCGTTGCTCTCCTCCTTCACGTCAATTGTGAAATCACCAGCCGACATATCAGAAATGTTCTTTGTAATTCCACCAAGAGGAGCTACAACTTTTGATACCATCAAGTTGATAAGTATCATGATAAGTAAGATTGCAACTATTCCTATGATTGCAAGGGTGGTAACAAGCTTTGTCACATCCTGCATAATAGTGTCATTATGAACATAAGAAACAAGCACCCAGTCTGTTCCAGCTATCTGCTTAAATGCCACTACATTGTTTTGTATAGTTACTGTGTTATAGTTTCTGGTTTTAACCTTTTCAGCTATTGCCGCCATAAGCTTGTCGCTGTCATCGGTGGTAAGCTTTGTAGAAACTCTAGACTTATCATTGTGGGCAAGTATTGTACTATCTGTAAGGTCTACAAGGAATGATGAAGCCTGATCCATTTTCACCCTTGAATTAACGATGATACTAATCTGATCAAGGGACAAATCAGCTGCAATAACCTTCAAGTCATCAGAGTCATCCTTGATGATACCTGTAGCACTTATAACATTTGTGCCGTCAGCATCCTCATAGGTACTTCCGTATACCATATTTACATGGCTAAGTCCCTGCTTGAACCACACCTTATCTGTAGGATTTGATGTGTCTTTGGTGGACTCTGATGCTTTGTAGACTCTTCCACTCTGGGTAGCAATATAAGGCCCATTCTTACAATAAGTATTAAATCCGTATAATGAATCCATCATAGAATTTAATTCCTCATCAGGTAAATGAGCCTGCTCTACCATATATTTTATTGTGGCAAAGGTTTGAAGATTGTCATCAAGCCAGGCTTCTATATTATCAGCCTGGTTTGAAATAGAAGAATTTAGCTGCGATGTGGCCATGGTAGACAAACTTCTACTTGAAAGATACCCGGAAATGAGTACCAAAATAAGAATTGTAACTACTACAGCTGGTAATAAGAATAATAATAGCTTGTTTTTAATTTTAGCGCGTCGTTTCTCTTTTACTTTTCCCATTTTGAAAGTCTCCTTAGTTTAAAATAATAGCTTTAATGACTTACTTTATTGAAAAAAACATTTTAGAGCTTTAACGCAATTATAGAATTCAGATGTTAAAATATTGTTAAAAAAGAGTGACTTTTACTAGCAAATACGTGGTAATCCCTCTCCCTGTAATATGTCAAGAAAACGTCTTCCACCGATTTCAGTTCTCATAATAAGAGCTCCCTCTTCTGTCTCATCCTCAGGGATATTAACGGCGCCTACCATACAAGCATTCTCGCCGTACTTGCAGCTTCTAATCACCTCTAAAGCCTGTACTGCATAGTCCTTTGGAACTATTGCTACAAGCTTGCCTTCATTTCCCATATAAAGTGGGTCAAGGCCTAAAAGTCCGCAGAATGACTGAACCTGAGGGTCAACAGGAAGCTTTTCCTCAAATAAATCAAATCTAAGACCTGATGCAAGTGCAAGCTCCTTGAGAACTGTGGCAAGTCCTCCTCGAGTCACATCCCTAAGTACATGAACTGGAATCTTGCTCTCGATAAGCTTGCCTACCATCTCCTGAAGTGGAGCGTTGTCGCTTACGATTGTATTTTTAATGCCCATGCGCTGGCTAAGTACTGTGGCGTGATGATCTCCCACATTGCCAGATACGATAATAACATCATCATCTTCAGCATTCTTTGCCTTGATATCTACGCCCTTTGGCACAAATCCAACACCGGCTGTGTTGATATAGATTCCACCATTCCCTTCGATAACTTTTGTATCTCCGGCAACGATTTTAACCCCTGCCTCATCAGCAGTCTCCGCCATTGATTTTACAATTCTTCTGAGGGTATCAATATCTGCACCCTCCTCCAGAATAAATCCGCATGTAATGTACTTTGGAACAGCACCTCTCATGCACAAATCATTGACAGTACCACAGATGCAAAGTCGACCAATATCTCCCCCTGGAAACTCAAGTGGTGTAACAACAAAGCTGTCTGTTGTCATGGCAATAGTGCCATCTCCAGGAACAACTGCTGCATCCTCCATCTCTGAAAGTACATCACTGTGAAACTGTGATTCAAAAATCTCTCTAATTAACTCTCCTGTTGCACGTCCGCCTGAACCGTGCTCCATAATTATTTTTCCCATAATAATTCTCCATTTATCAACTTGCTACATTAACAAAACTATTTCTATTTAACCAAGTAGGCATTGAAGCATGAGCCCTCTTCGCTGACCATGCAGGCTCCCTCTGGAGTCATCGGTGTACATACCTTACCAAAGAGAGGACAGTCATGTGGCTTAGCCTTGCCCATAAGAATCTCGCCGCATCGGCATGCCTTGTTACGCTTGTTGTCCTCATCAAGCCCATCACTTCCCGCGTCAAATCCAGCGAACTCTTCTTTTAATAAAAGTCCCGAACCTGGAATGATGCCCATTCCTCGCCACACCACATCGGCCGGTCTAAAGTACTTAGCCAGCTGCTTTTCTATGATGTCATTCTGGCCGCTATCTACAACTGAAGTATAGTAGTTCTTAACAGTGTTATCATTATTAATGACCATCTGCACAAGACCATAGATGGCAATCACCAGCTCCTTGCTGCCAAAGCCTGACACTGCAAATGGAATCTGGTATTTGGCTGCCAAATCATTGAAATAATCCGCTCCAGTGACAGCACTCACATGCCCCGGTGCAATAAATCCATCTATCTGGGCTCCATTGTCACACAGGAAAGAAATAGCTCCTGGCATGGTCTTAAGGGCTGTAAGAATTCGAATGTTATCAAGCCCTCTAGCTATTGCATTATCCAGAAGAAGTGTATAAACCGGTGCAGTGGTTTCAAAACCAACTGCTGCAAATACATATTTTCTATCTGGATGGTCCTGTGCCAGCGCCAAAACATCCATCGGAGAATAAACCATCTCCACGCTACCGCCTCGGCCCTTAGCCTCGTTAAGACTCTCCTTAGAACCTGGCACTCTCAGCAAATCTCCAAAAGTAGCCACCGTAGTGTTAGGCTCAAGGCTCAGCTCAATAAGCTTATCAATATAAGCTGTAGGTGTAACACAAACAGGGCACCCTGGTCCTGACAAAAGCTCTATCTGTGGCGAAAGCAAATCTCTGATGCCATGCTTTGCAATAGCATGTGTATGACTACCGCAAACCTCCATCAGACGGATTTTCCTGCCATCATAATTTTTTAAAAAATCAACAAGCTCAACGATTTCCATTAGCCCTCAAGGCCTCCCATAAGCTCGAGGATCTCTTCAGCCTCATCTTTTTTCAAAGTCTGGATGACACATCCAGCATGAACGAGAGCATAGTCACCCTCTTTTACATTAACAAGTCCTGCATATGCCTCAACCTCGTTACCATTGAAGTCAACAGTGACCTTTCCATCTTTCATCTTTTTAACTAAACCGGGTATTGCAACACACATAAATAATTCCTTCCAAGTATATGCCTAGGTTGTCCTTGGCATATACCATAAAACTTTAATTTGTTTTCAATATAATGTTACTATTCACAGTTATAAATTTTTAAAGATTAATTCTTGCCAAGCTTGCTTGTAAGAGAATAATTTTTAAAGATTTATAACTGTAAATAGTAACATTAGTTTATCACAATTAAGGGCACTTGGAACCTCTGTTTTAATATAAAGGCATTTTATGAAAAATCCTTTGCCGTTAAGCCATATTTTATGATTTGAGTGGATGTTTTCTTTAGTGTATAATTGGTCGAGTATGAGTGAAAATTTTTGGAGGTAACTATGCACGAATTAGCAGTTACAGAGTATGTTTTTAATTTAGTAAAAAAACAGGCTGACGCAAACAAGGTCAACCATGTAGATAAAATTCATTTATTAATCGGGGACCAGTGCGACTATGTTCCCGAAATCATCGAGGAATATCTCCAGGTAATGAGCGAAGGCACATCACTTGCCGGTGTAAAGGTAGATGCCAAAGTCAAGGAATCCACTGTTCTCTGCAAGGACTGCGGCGCTCAGTTCACCCGCCACGAATTCAAGGACGCCTGTCCAAAGTGCGGCAGCGCCAATCTCAAGCTCAACCGCTGCACCGATTTTATTGTAGAAAATATTGAGGTGAGCTAATATAATTCTTACCGCATAGTAATCATCGGAGTTCAAAACATTTTGTTTTGGACTCTTTTTTATTTAGGCAAAATGGAAAAAACATTACCTATTTATTGAATGATTATTAGGTACCAGAAGCCATAAAAAATATAACCATTTAGGGAGGAAAAAAGAATGGGAAACGCTATGGGAAAAATGTTGAACGAGAGTGATTCAAAAAAAGCCTTAAACAATTTAAAAAAACAGAGAAAGGAACTAGAAGATTACGTAAATAGTAGTATTGAACCTAGCAGTGTTGAATTTTTTAATGCCACCAATAGGTTACAGCTTTTTGATGCAGAAATTGCATTATTGCAGAATGCCATTCAGCAAGGTGATTTTTCTGCAATTAAAAACCAAGCCGATGTGACATATGATAATAATCTTGCTAAAAATTATATTAACGCTATACGAACATCAAGAATTAATGAGCGTATAGACGCATATGAGAAAGGGAAAAAATCTATCTCAGATTATGCCAGAAGAAATCATCTTGAAAATACAGAGTTTAATTTTCAGAACCCTTATTCATATTATGATCATAATATCAAGTTCTTACAAGACGCTTTAGAGAATGGTGATTTATCACTTGCCGATGGACTCCCATCAACCACCGATGACATAAAAGAAACTACATCAAACTTTTTGAATGAATTGGAAAATATAGTAATAGAAAATCGTATTATTGATCGTATAAATACTTACGATGAACAGCTAAATAAACTTCAATCCTATGTGCAAGAAAACGAGCTTGAAGAACCTCAGTTAGCTAAAATATTCCGTAGTGAAAGAGAAAGTCTCCGTAGAGACATAGAATCGGGTAATTATTCAGCAGCCTCTTTACCAGAAAACAACAACGACATCATTAATAGCACCACATCATATATAAATAATATGCAGCAAATCAAAGAAATGAAGGATGCTATTAATAATATGTACAATGCCCCATATTCTAAAAAGCAAAATAACACTACTGAAAAAAAGCCTATAGGCTCTGATAGCGTTACCCAAAAACAAAATGCTAAACCCGATTATCCGACTCGCGCGTCGAGTTTAGATCCTACCCCTGCATTGAAACGTTTGGAAAAAATGTCTAAAAACCAGATATTGCCACCTCGTACGGAAGCTCGCCCTTCTAATGATTTTTTTTGTAGTGACTATTCCAACACTTCTCTTTCTTCTAAGTCATCATTTGTTTCATTAAATGATATTAGTTTCGAAAGTACAAACAGTAATCAAAGTAATGATAAGGGAAAAGCCCCTGCAAGCGATAGTAGTTATAATTCATCATTTACATCATACAAATCAACAGATTCAAGCAGGTCAAATAGACCCTTAACTCCAAATAATGAAAACAAAGCAACTTATTCAGGGGCAGTAGGTGGAAGAAGCCCCAAGTAGGTAATCTAGCAAACTAGCTGGTTTTTCGTTATAATACTTTTATCATGTTATTTATGTAACAACTATAAAAGGAGGATTTTTACTATGGGAAGATTTACTTTACCTCGAGACATCTATCACGGTAAAGGGGCACTTGAGGCTCTTAAGACATTTGAGGGCAAGCGTGCCATCATTTGTACTGGCGGCGGTTCTATGAAAAGGGGCGGTTTTTTACAGAAGGTCGAGCAGTATTTACATGAAGCAGGCATGGAGACTACTCTCTTCGAGGGTATCGAGCCTGATCCATCTGTTGAGACTGTTATGAAGGGTGCTGAGGCAATGCAGGCGTTCCAGCCAGACTGGATTGTTGCTATCGGCGGTGGCTCACCTATAGATGCTGCAAAGGCTATGTGGATTAAGTACGAGTATCCTGACACAACATTTGAGGATATGTGCAAGGTATTCGGCCTTCCAAAGCTTCGTACTAAGGCAAAGTTCTGCGCTATTTCTTCTACATCAGGAACAGCTACAGAGGTTACAGCTTTCTCAATCATCACCAATTATCAGAAGGGTATCAAGTATCCAATCGCTGATTTCGAGATTACACCTGATGTTGCTATTGTAGATCCTGAGCTTGCTCACACAATGCCAAAGAAGCTTGTGGCTCACACTGGTATGGATGCAATGACACACGCTATCGAGGCTTATGTTTCAACAGCTAACTGTGCTTACACAGATCCACTTGCAATCCACGCAATTGAGATGATTATGAATACTCTTGTTAAGTCATACAATGAAGATATGGAAGCAAGAGATGCTATGCACGACGCTCAGTGTCTTGCTGGTATGGCATTCTCAAATGCTCTTCTTGGTATCGTTCATTCAATGGCTCACAAGACCGGTGCAGCCTTCGCTGATTTAGGCGCTCACATCATTCACGGTGCTGCTAACGCAATGTACCTTCCAAAGGTAATCGCATTCAACGCAAAGGACCCTGTTGCTAAAAAGCGCTACGGCGTTATTGCTGACTACATGCACCTTGGCGGAGCAAACGACGACGAAAAGGTTAAGCTCCTCATTGATTATCTCCGCAAGATGAATGACGACCTTAATATCCCTCACAGCATTAATCACTATGGTCCAGACGGACTTCCTGCTGACCAGGGATTCGTTCCAGAAGATGTATTCCTTGAGAGATTACATGACATTGCTGCTAATGCTATCTTAGATGCTTGTACAGGCTCTAACCCAAGACAGCCTAGCCAGGAAGAAATGGAAAAACTTCTTAAGTGTTGCTACTATGACACAGAAGTAGATTTCTAAATATAATATTAATGAGCGGTACCTTTTGTACCGCTCATTTTTATAAATTACCTCTTTTTAAATAGTATTAATTCTGGATTTTCAACATCTTTTTCATATGTACATATCATGATGAAATCCATATTTGCAATCACACCAAAGAACAGGCCATCCACAATTTCAGACTCCAATTGGTTTCCCAGATATGTAGTATTGTCATTTAAAAATTTAGCTTTGACTCCACTTGGCAATGGGTATTCTATGTTAACGTATTTACCCACTAGAGCATTAAGCTTGTCAAGCTTTGGCATCCCTTCTATTTGAAGCTCATTTATCTCTTTTACCAACTGCTCTTTAAATGCTTCAAACTCTCCATTGTCACTTAATTGCTCGTACTTTTTCCAATAGTTTAATGTAGGAAGTGTCTGCTGTAAGTACTCTCTAGCTTGCTCCTCTGAGATATTGTCATTTACCATGTTCTTAACACACACCTCAATCAGGTCATCCATGTTGCTATAGGTAAATGTTCCATCAGCATAGCACCATTTGCAATACTCTTCATTCAAAAATCCGTCCTTATCCTTGCCAATAATCTCATCCTCCAGCGGCATGCCGCAGCATTGACAGATGAGTTTATTAGGTGCACCTAGCAAAGTGTTAATGGATACATTGAATTCTTTCGAAAGCAATTTTAGTGTTTCTGTATTTGGGACGGTGTCGCCATTTTCCCATCTGGAAACTGCCTGCCTTGTAACAAAGATTTTATCTGCAAGCTCATCCTGGGACAATCCATTTTTTGTTCTAAGTTCTAACAATACATCCTTTGTCTGCATACTAATACCTCCTCTTGTTTATCTATATTGTAATATGCAGATTCTATTTGCACACGCAACTAGCTGTTGCGGGATTACATAGGCGTTCCAACTTCAATGAGATTTCCATCCAAATCGTAAAAGCGTACCACCCTCTGGCCCCAGCTATGGGTCATTAGCTTATTTACATATACCGTTTCAGGGTAGAGTTTTTCTAATTTTTCCACAAATCCTTCTATGTCTTTTTCCTCAAAATAAAGCTCACAAGAATTGTGCTTGTATGTGATATCCTGCCCTATAAAATCCTGCCAGATTTTCTTGTCCTGAAGTACTAACCCCTCCGTCAGAATCATGTTGCCATCGTTGTCTAGAAGCATATCAAGTCCAAATAAATCATGGTAATATATCTTTGACTTTTCAATGTCATTTACCACAATAAGAACATTTCTAAGTTTCATAGATTACTCCTTAAAATCTTTTTGCTATATAACTCTCTAAGCATTACAACAGTCCCTAGTAACTAGTCCTCTGATATATGGTCATGTAAATATGCCTGCCCCAAGCATATTCCGCCGTCACCTGGTGGAAGCTGTTCTGAGATATACACTTTAAATCCTTCGTCCTCTAATTTATCAATTGTTTTTTCTAGTAGAATTCTATTTAAGAATGTTCCTCCAGATAAAACAATTTGATTAATCTTTTCTCTCTTGCATATCGTATATACGTAGTCAGCAACAGCGTTGATGAAGGCATGTGCCAATTTAGCTCTTAATATATCAAAGCTATTTTTCTCTATCTCACTAGTATCATTAGACTCTTCTCTAATATCACTGTTATTTATATTATCTATTAAATGGTTTTGATTATACTTTGTTATCGCATTTACGATATTTATAAAGAGTTGTGTGGTATCGCCCTCTTCTGAAATCTTTAGCTCAATACTTTCATTTTCTTTGTCACAACCGCAAACTCCTGCTTTATCAAACGATGTATTATCACCTACAGTGGAAGCCAAATTTTCAAGCTCAATTGGCGCCTGTCCCTCATAGGAATTGTAACGGCACACATCCAACAAGGTAGATATAGCATCAAATAATCTCCCCATTGATGTGGATGTAACTGTATTTATATTGTTATCCAAAGCTGCCTCAATGAGCGTCGAATTAGTTCTTTCTTTTATCCAGTCAGGAATTTCAATGTCATTGTTATGAAGCATGCCAACTAATATAGTGTCGCAGTTTTTAGCCCCCTCATCTCCACCGATGAGCTTCATTGGTTTCAGATGAGCCACACGCTCCATTCTGCCATTTCCATCCCATCTAAAGACTTCGCTTCCCCAAATGGTTCCATCGTCTCCATACCCAGTTCCATCAAAGGCAAATCCCAATACTGGACCATCTAATTTATGCTCAGCAATGACTGATGCTACATGGGCCTTGTGATGCTGAACATAGGAAATAGGAAGTGAATTCTCACTTGCCTTATTTGCCGCTGCTGTCCTACTAAAGTATCCTGGATGCATGTCTGCCACTACAGAATTAGGGTTGAATCCAAATATAGTCCTCATTGCCTGCATCTCATTTTTGTAGAACTTCTGGCAGCTGACAGATTCCAAATCACCAAGATACTGGCTGACATATGCTAGTCCATTTTTCACATAACAAAAGCTAGACTTTAGATCTCCCCCTGCCGCAAATATCTCTCCAGCGGCATCTATAGAAATAGGATTAGGAACATGGCCTCTTCCTCGTCTGATAAACTGAGTTCTGCCCCTTACTATTTTCATAACAGAATCATCCATTGGTCTAAGAATTCTTCTGTTGTGAGACAGCATAGCAAGCTTAACTCCAGCCATCTCCTGTGATGCAGCTCTTTTTTCAAGCCACATTTTCATATTCAAATCTTCTGTTTCAAGTACATCTCCGCTTGCATTTCCACTTGTCATAATAAGCGGTCCGCATTCCTTTATAAGCATTATCTGCACTGGATTACATGGAAGCATAGCACCTATATCTGGACTTGTAAGACACACATTGTCAGCTATGTTTTTTGTTTCTTCTGTATTGCTTGAATCTGTTTTAGGGATTGTTTTCTTTTTATCTCTTACAGTCGCGCTTTCTTCCCATGAACTAATGCTTTTTCTTCTCACAAGTACAATAGGTCTCGCAGGGGACAAAAGCTCTGCCTCCTCTTTGTCATTAACATTACAGTACTTTCTAAGCTGTTCTATATTTTCAAACATAACAGCAAAAGCTTTTTCTTCTCTATGTTTTAGTCGTCTAAGTGCTGCCACTGCCTCTTCATCAAAGGGATTACAAGCCAGATGGTATCCTCCAATGTCCTTAATCGCCAAAATTCCGCCATTTTTCAAGGTTTCTACGGCTTTTTCAAGAGCATCTTCGTTACTGTTTTGTGGGCTATTTTCAGTTATTTCACCCGCTATAACTTTGTCTGAATTATTACTTGTGAACTTTCTGTGAACAGACTCGTTTGCAAGATTTCCTGCAAAATCATTTTCTTCTTTATTATGCTGATAGGCCGCAATCCCAGTAAATACAAGGGATGGACCACATTCTGGACATGCAATAGTCTGAGCGTGTCTACGCCTATCATCTTTTGCAGTGTACTCTGTCTTGCATTTTTCGCACATGCCAAAATCAGACATAGTGATTGTATCTCTGTCGTAAGGCAGCTTTTCAATAATAGAATACCTAGGCCCGCAAATAGTACAGCTAATAAATGGATGCCTGAACCTGCGATTTTTTCGATCAAGCAATTCCTTTTCGCACTCTGGGCATGTAGTTATATCAGCAGGAATCAGTGGCAGATTAGTCTTCTCATCCTGATTCGATTCTAGAATCCTAAAGCCAGTTTCTATTTCATTTTTTCCACGATTATCTGATACCTTACTGAAAACGCCCTGACCTTGCTCACTAGCTTCTTTAACTGAGTCTTGTCCTAGCCAATCTTCTCCTTCTAAAGATTCTTCCTCAACTTTTTCCACCTCAATGGAGCTGACAAATCCACCTGTTGGCACATCACAAGAAAGCCTGCGATAAAGCTCATCCAGACTAGCTTCACTTCCAACTGCAAGCACTGTAACTATCCCGCCAGTATTTCTCACCCAGCCTGCTATATTAAGTTCCTCCGCTATTCTTGCAACAAATGGACGATATCCTATCCCTTGCACCAGCCCTAAAATAGTATATTTTCTTATCATTAAATCAAGTCAATCCTACTTATTCTCTATCAATATTTAATCCACTTGAACTGAATCATATATCTCTTGTTATTTTATCACTTTCCCCCTCCATTCACTATCTCATCCCACCAAACTACTGCCTATTTACGATTTCTAATTTCAGGCAGTAGTGTTTTTTCATTTCACTACTGCCTATTTCCCAAAAATCCATCTAGGCAGTAACACTTTTCCATTTCTCTACTGCCTACTTCAAAAAAGCCAATCCAAACAGTAACTTTTCCAAAATCCTCTACTGCCTATTTCTCAAATTCCGTTCTAGGCAGTACCTTTCCCAAAATTTCCTACTGCCTATTTCCCAAAATCCATTCTAGGCAGTACCATTTCCCATTTTCTCTACTGCCTATTTCCCAAAAATCTATCCAGGCAGTAGTGTTTCCCACTTTCGCTACTGCCTATTTCCTATAATCCAATTCAGGCAGTAGTGTTTCCCACTTTCACTACTGCTTTTTTCCTATAATCCAATTCAGGCAGTAACACTTTTCAAATTCACTACTGCCTACTTTCAAAATTCCCATCCAAGCAGTAGACAGGAGAAAACAAGCACAAAAAAAGGACCAGATGAAATCATCTGGTCCTGAAATACTCTATGCCTGTGGTGCAGGTGCCTCTGCTGGCTTAGCAGCCTGAGCAGGTGCTGCGGCGCCGGCTGGTGCAGCTGGCTTAGCTGCTGGCTTTGGTGGCTCATAAGGTACATCTACGCTGTAGTTAACCTTTTCTGGGCCTGGCTCCTGGTAGCCTGGTGTGATAGAGAGACACTTCTTAGGGCACTTCTCTACACAGTAACCACACTGAACACAGTCGAAGCGATTGATTGTCCATGTCTTACCAGCTCTATCTACATTGATAGCACCTGGAGGACAGCTTCTCATACACATTCCACAAAGAATGCAATTATCTTTATCGATATCTACATGACCTCTTGTACGCTCTGGATACTCTCTAGCAACGAAAGGATACTGAGTAGTAGCTGGTGCAGAGAAGAGGTTCTTTAAAACTTGTTTAGTAAATGGTAAAAATTGTCCCATTTTTGACTCCTTCCAATTTATAATCTCGCTGATGTCAACAAACCCAATCCCGCCTGTCACGCACACAAGCCTGATAAGTTATTACCTCGACTGCATGTCTCGTTCATAACTATCAGAGCTTGTTTACTACAGGCTCATTCAAATAATTAAGTCAAAGATTGTTGCCTATCAGCTACTTAAAATTACTATCTCTCAGTACAGCTAATACATGGGTCGATTGTGAGCACTAAGAGTGGCACGTCACCATACTGGCATCCCTGCAATGTCTGAGTAAGAGCTGGGATGTTAGCAAATGTAGGTGTGCGGACTCTGAATCTATCCAAGAACTTTGTGCCGTTAGCACGTACATGATAGAATGCCTCACCTCTTGGCTGCTCAACACGGATGATTGACTCACCGTTTGGCATACCTGTAACCTTTGTATTAATCTCTGTATCAGGAATCTTAGCTACAGCCTGTCTGATAATATCGATAGACTGGAAGATTTCACCAATACGAACCTCGCAACGAGCATATGAATCGCACTTGTTTGAAGTGATAACTTCAAAATCGATCTCGTTGTATGCTGCGTAGCCATTCTTTCTCATATCTACGTTGATACCAGATGCTCTCATCATAGGGCCAACAGCACCACGACGGATTGCATCCTCGCCAGTAAGAATACCAACATCTACAAGACGGCTCTTAACTGTGTAATCATTAAGGAAGATGCTTGTTGTGTCGCGGATTTCCTTTTCCATCTCATCAAGCTGACGAACGAAATCCTTGAGCATATCGTTAGGCATATCCTTAAGAACACCACCGATTGTATTAACTGAGAAAATCACACGACCACCTGTTGATGCCTCGAACATATCAAGGATACGCTCACGAAGTCTCCATGAATGCATGAAGAGTGACTCGAATCCAAAACCATCAGCAAGTAATCCAAGCCATAATAAGTGGCTGTGAAGACGGCTCATCTCACACCAGATTGTACGAAGGAACTCTGCACGGCGAGGAACCTCAACATTCATGATGTCCTCAAGTGCCATACAGTATCCCATACCATGCATGTATGAGCAGATACCGCAAATACGTTCTGCAACGTATACCATTTCGTTAAAGTCTTTCTTGCTAGTAAGACTCTCAAGACCTCTGTGAATAAATCCAATAGAAGGAATAGCAGCTAAAACCTTCTCGTCCTCCAAAACTAAGTCAAGATGGATAGGCTCTGGAAGAACAGGATGCTGTGGGCCATAAGGTACTATACTTCTCTTTCCCATGCTACTCACCCTCCTTTTCGATAAATGGTGTCTCTACATCGATGCGGTAAAGCTTGTCGTGTAAATCTACCTTGATATTTTCTACATTAAGTCCCCAAAGCTCGTGCATCTCATTCTCATAATAGATAGCTGACTTGTATACACGAGAGATTGATGGAACATCCTCGTCCTTCTCTACGATAAGACGATAGTTAGCAAACTCATATCCATTTGCAAATGAATATGTAACTTCATAGTGATTTTCTGCCTTTGGGAAAGAGCAGCAAATCTGGCAAAGTCTCCAAAGAGCATTCTTTTTCTCCATGATGACCTGGAGGAGCTCTGCCTTATCAATTAAATACATATCTTTTTTAATTTCCTGCATAATATCCTCCTAATTAATTTGCCTTTTCTGAAGCCTTAAGAGCTGCAGCCTTTTCCTTGAAAAGAGCAACACCCTTAACAACACCATCAATGATTGACTCTGGACGAGCAGCGCATCCTGGAACATAGATATCAACAGGAATAACTGTGTCAGCGCCACCCTTGATGTTGTAGCACTCTTTGAAAATACCGCCTGTACATGCACATGTACCTACAGCGATAACTACCTTTGGCTGTGGCATCTGCTCATAAATCTGCTTAACAACATCAGCGTTCTGAGAGTTGATACCACCAGTAATGAGGAAAATATCAGCATGCATTGGGTTACCTGTATTAATAACGCCAAAACGCTCAACATCATAAACAGGTGTAGTACATGCCAAAACCTCTATATCACATCCATTACAGCTACTTCCATCATAATGGAGTAGCCATGGCGATTTATGTATTGTACTCATTTAACGTTCCTCCTAATAATGAAACAGGCATTAGCCTTTAATAATCTCTAACAAGAATAAATTCATTCCAGCCGCAACAATTGTCACGCCCCAAGCAAGCTTGAGCATAAGCTGCCATTTTACTCTTGCAGATGTGTTGTCGATGAGAATCTCAAGGAACCATACAACAAGGATTGCGGCAACTGCACCGATTACTGACAAAATGTTGTTTGTAAGGAAGAACAATCCAACTATACCAAGAAGAATACCGTTTTCATACCACTCAGCCAGGGTAACCATTGCATATTCTTTACCAACCATCTCAGATGTAACACCCTTGATAACCTCTTGGTGTGCATGGTGAGAAGTTGCAATATCAAATGGTGACTTTCTGAACTTGATTGTAAGGATAAATACAAATCCTACAAAGAATCCAGGAAGATACATAATGTATGGCGAAGCTGTTCCTGCAATAATCTCTGAAATATTGAATGTCTCAGCTGCAAGATAGAAACCTACTGCAACTAAAAGCTCCATTGGCTCACATGACATAATCTGAACAAGCTCTCTATGAGTACCCTGTGCAGAGTATGGTGAGTGAGTAGATGTAGATGCAAGAATCAAAAACATCGCTGCTGTTGAAAGTGAAAATACAACAAGCAAAAGGTCAAAACCTGCGAAGAAGAGAATTCCTGAAAGTACGATGAAGCATAAATATGAACGAATCATAAATAGCTGTGACTTGTTAGCTGTAAGGAACTCCTTTTCAAAAAGCTTCTTTAAATCAAAGAATGGCTGAAGGACTGATGGGCCTCTTCTGCCCTGCATACGTGCAGAAATTTTACGATCAAAGCCATCTAATAAACCGATAATAAATGGGCAAAGAATCAAGTAGCAGATGGCAAAAATAACACGTGTTTGAATTGTCATTAGAATGCACCTCCTACTACGATAATCATGTAAACAATAATGATGAATGTTGAAATCATGATAGCTGGTGTAAATAACTTCTTCTCACCCATGATGTCTTCCATATAGAAGTTTGCAATGTGCATCTCCTTTGGATCACCAGTAGCTGATACGAAATTGAAGTTGTCACCAACATTGGCACCACCCATGTATGTGATAACCTGCTTTGCCTTTGTACCCTTTGTCATCAAGTAATTGATGCATGGGATAACAAATACACCAACAAGAAGCACAATCATGATAATGATGTTCTGGTATGAAATAACCTGCTTTACTGTTCCAAACATATCCTCTGAAAGTGGCTTAAGAACATTCTCAGATAACCATGGGAAACCAAGGATAAGTGCAACCATCATAAATGCATGGAAGAACATTGAGATGTACTCATTCTTCTTAGTAAGGTCTCTTGACTTCTCCTTTGGTGAAGCACCAAGAATCTTTGATAACCACTTTGTCCAGTAGAACATTGTAGTTGCTGAACCAAAGCAGATGAAAAGTACCATAAGTGATGATACATAAACTGAGCTTGTATCGATGAATGCCTTGAGTGCTGCCCACTTAGAAATAAGCATACCAAATGGTGCAAGGAACATGCCTGCAATACCAATCATAAGGATAACAGCAAGCTTAGGGAAGATTGCCATAAGACCTTGCATATCCTCAACATCACGGCTACCTGTTGTGTTCTCGATAGCACCAACGCACTGGAAGAGCATTGACTTTGAAACAGCGTGGAAAATTACAAGGAATACTGCTGCCCAAATTGTCTCTTCGTAACCGCAACCTGTACAAGCAACAATCAAACCGAGGTTTGAAATTGTAGAGTAAGCAAGTACCTTTTTGCCATCTGAAACTGAGATAGCAAGGCAAGATGCAGCAAGGAAAGTAAAGCCACCGATAAGGGCAACCATGTTTCCTACGTAGTTGTCAGCCATAGCAGCTGAGATACGGATAAGAAGATATACACCAGCCTTTACCATTGTGGCACTGTGAAGAAGTGCTGATGAAGGTGTAGGTGCAACCATGGCGCCAAGCAACCATCCTGAGAATGGGAACTGTGCTGACTTTGTAAGTGCTGCAAATGCAAGACATGCAATTGGTAACAAGAAAATAAGTGTATGAGCACCTGCGCCGTGTTCAATTGCAAGATTAATAATGTCGTAAAGATTAACTGTGTTAAATGCAAGGATGCCAACTGCAATAGCTGCTGCAATGCCGCAACCACCGAGAAGGTTCATCCATAAAGCCTTGAATGAATTGTTGATTGCCTCGTCTGAACGAGTGTAACCAATAAGAAGGAATGATGTAACTGATGTAATCTCCCAGAAGAAATACATCCAAATAAGGCTCTGTGAGAACACGAGACCAAACATCGCTCCAAAGAAAACAAAAATCATAGCAAGGAAAAAGCTACGTCTGTCTGTAAGCTCCTTGTGATGATGAATGTGATAGCCATGCATGTAACCTACAGCATAGATACCGATTAATGAACCAACAACACCGATGATAAGAATCATAACAAGTGTAAGCCAGTCAAAACGAAGGGCTGGGAGTTCCTCAAGCTCCGGTCCAAAAAATTCTAAGCCTGCCACAAGCAATGTCTGCACGATTGCAAGCAAAGAAATGACTCCCTTCTTGTACTTAAATGAAAGATATGTGATAAGACACATCAAGAAAAGATCACCAAAAAGAATGACACCATCAAATGCCTCTCTATAAGGTAAATCAAAGTCCAGAGTCTGGCCTCCAGCCAAATACCACTGAACAGCTGTAAAAACTGAAAGAACTATAACAATTCCACAGCCGAGATAGACGAAAAATGCTCTGCACTTAGAGTTGTGAATAACTGCAGGCAAAATCGCCCAGAGAAATGGTAAACAGATTAACGCTGTTACTAACATTTCCATAAGTGTTTCCTCCTTTTACTTTAAGTCCCTTTATATGAATTCCCTAAAAAATCAGGGAAATCGGGTCTATGTATGCCCATTTTTTCACAAATAATACTATACCACATTTGAAACCCCTTGTGTTTTTTTTAACAAAAAATACAGGCAATCTCTGTTCTAAATTTGATACAAATTTTAATGTAGATTTAAGTCATTTTTACCATAGATATTTCAAGGAATTTTGTTCCATCCCTCCCACCTATTTGTCCACAAAAAATAGAGTTTTGCATTGCAAAACTCTATTAATACCAGCCGATATTTTCCCTTTAAGTAAAAAAGCAGAGCCAAATGCTCTGCTTAGTGCTTGGTTTAGTGAATTAGTTTTTCTGTGGTTGCATTTTTTTTAGCTGACGTCTCAGTCTAAAGTTATCAACTCTAACCATCAGCATTTTCACTCGCAAGATTAACACCTTCATCATCAATCCCTACCTCGCCATTTTTCCATTACCCAGCGACTCTAATCGCCAGCCTAAAAGGGTCCCCACTCCTTTAGGCCACATCAAAAATTGCAAAACAAAAAATGTTCACAATCTCTACTAAGAAAATATCACTACATAGACTCGCATACAACCGATTGGCAAGAATGGACTTTATTTGGCAAAATAGTTACATCTCATAATTTTTAGCAAAAAAATAACCAGCTACCATAAGGTAACTGGTTAAGAATTATTGATTTAATTTGTCTAAGAGTTTGATTGCTGCACGGCGCTTAGCTTCAAATGCTGCGACACCTGCACCTGCACTAGATACACCTGCTAGGCCCACAAACCATTTACCTCTTTCGAGAATACCTTTAACTGTTATTTTCTCTGGCTTTTCTTCCTGAGGCTTTGGAACAACTGGAGCTGGAGTAGGTTGCTCAAGTGAAGGATTTTCCATCTCCTGAATGATTTCATCTGCCATCTCTGCGATGCCATAATCTGCTCCAGAAGAATGTGATGTACTTCCAACGAATGATGTTGGAACTGCCTCATCCTCTATTTCTTCAAGTTCCTCTTCTATCTCTTCAACAACCTCTGGCTCTTCTGGCTGTGCTTGGATTGGGACTTCTCCAACCTCTTCTGGCTCTTCCTCTTCTGCAGGTTCAAGAATACTCAATTCCTCTTCTGTAATACCAAAACGCTCTTCAAAAGCTGTCTTAGCCTCTTCAAGCTTTTCCTCAGCTGTTACTAGATTATCAGATGCCTCAGTATAGCTAGCCTCCGCCTTTTCTAGGCTGATTTCAAATGAAGTAACAACTGCAGATGTATTTACAATCTCGGTATAGTTGTCCTCTATCGTAGACATCTGTGCGCGAAGAGTTGTAAGTCTATTGTTAGCTGTAAGCATTCGAGTCTTAGCAACATTAACTGTACCCAACAGTCTGTAGTATGAGTTAATCATCTCCGTTAGAGAATCGCTAAAAGCCCTGTTTTCATATTCAGAAACAACCTCTGAATATACATGCTGTTGCTCTATTTTAAGAATATCTCTGCTAGCTAGATAATCAACTATTGCTCCGTCTCCTCTAACAGCAACATATTCGTCTAAAGTAGCAGCCGCCTCAGCTTCCGAGTTATAGCGTCTATCTGTATATCTCTCAGGGATGAAAAAATGTTCTCCCGCTACGTTATAAAATACATCGTATTTGGATTCTACTGATATTGTATTGCCGTTATAACTCTTTGTCCCACTAACAAAATCAACAAATACATTTGAAAATACTTCACCATTCTCATATGAAGTATAAACATTTTTCCAATAATCTTTGCCATCCTGAATAGTAATAGGATCGATTGTCCGATAATCTTCCTCGTTGCCCTGGTAGTCTCTATTAAACATAAGATGACTCACATATCTAAGAGCAAAACTGCCTGACAGAGAATAATAATTGTCAATTTCTATAAGATTATCTGGAGAAAGTCTCTCAGCATCGTCCTTAGAAATATAGACCTCTTCGCCGTCCTTATTAGTGTAATGGAAGACCTTTTCGCGAGTAGATATTTTTATCTCTCCAGTCTCATCATCTATCTCATATTTGTACTCTGCAGCGCCTGTACGAAGAGTCTCTCCATCCTCGTCTACAACATCGTACTCAACGGTAACATATCCATCTTCCTCTGAGTCATACATGCAGAAATTAGAAACCGACTGGCCATCGGATATTTTCTCTGTCTCTGGAATGTAGTAATACTCAACGACAGTGGAAATATACTTGTCTATAGCAAGAGCGTTTGTACCGCCTCTGCCACCATTGGCACCATTTCTAATAGAAAGAAGGCCTGTGGCACCTGCCTCTACCAGCTCTGCCTTGCGAGCCTTGAGCTCCGCTTCTAAATCATCAACAGCATCCATAGCCTCAGTGAGGGCTGCCTCAGCCTCCTGAATCTCAGCCGCTGTCATATCCTTTTGTGTATTGTACTCATCAAGTATTGCATTATAAGCTGAAACCGCCTGATTGTACGCATCCAAAGCGTCGTTGTAATTGATCTCGGCCTGGTCAAATGTAGCCCTAGCCTCATCAACTGTGGCCTGAGCATTCTCTATCACAAGAGACGCTTCATCAGAAGTGGTCTCCTCATTATTAATAACCACAACAGCATTATCGGTCTGCTCAGATGCTGAGGCTGCTGCGTCCTTAGCATCTCCGGTAGCTGAAACTGCATTATCAATAGTTGCCGCTGCATCATCGAAATTAAAATCCTGTGGATTAACCTGCTCCCTGGCAGATGTAGAAAGTCTAGTCTCTGTTGAGGCCTCAGAAGGTGTATTTTCGCCCTCCTCTGCAGAAGCCGCTACCGCCTGTTGCCCATCAGCTGAAGGTTCTGCTTCTGGCTCAGCCGAAGGCTCTGCAGCCTGCTCAACACCTGGCTCCTCAGCAACCTCTGCCTGCTCCTGCACTACTGCAGGTGTGTCTTCTGATTCTTCTGTTTCTTCAGATTCAGGGATATCAGCTTTAGGCTCCTCGGAACTGTTATTTTTAGACGCGAAAACAGAGCTCCCAGAATCCTCTGGAACCTCAGATGCATGTACTGGAAATGACACAGTACCGGCTATGAAAAATGCCGACAAGCCTAATGCTGCCAGTCTTGTAGTGCGTCTCTTCATAACTTAACCCTAAGTCCTACTCTCCCTAAATTTTATTATCGTTGCTATTAGCGTAACAAAAAACGAGTTAGAATCAATAGTTTTGGCAAAATAAAACATTATTTGGCAACTATTCGCAAAAACTATAAATTCTAACTCTTAGTTGTCCAATAACCTTATCGGTTACTGAACTGATAATCTTTAATTTGTTGACTAATTTCTGCAATTTTCCTAGCTGAAATTGGGAATATAGTCTTGTCATCCATGTATATATCACCACCATCAACATAGTCGATATAGTCCATATTGATAATGATTCCTCGATTGACCATGATAAAGCGCTTGTCATCTCCAGCCATCTTTAAAAACTCACCAGAAGTAAGGCGAACTCTGTTAGTAACTCCATCTGCCCTGTTAATCTCAAGATAGTGACCATCTGTGGTAACTGAAATAATGTCCTTGAGATGAATCTTCTCTTCTAAGGCCCCAACTGTGATTTTAATAAATGCCTCATCCATAGGTGTATGCTCAATTATCTCATCAAGCACCTGCTTAATGCGCTGAAGTGTAAATGGCTTTGTAACATAGTCAAATGCATGTAATGAAAATGCATCTGGATAATGCCCCTCAGACGCTGTCATGAAAATAAGGAATGTGCGCTCTGTCAAATCTCTCAGCCTCTTGGCAGTTGCGATACCATCCATATCTGGCATAAAAATGTCCATAAACACTATATCGTAACGCCTATTTGACAGTCCCTCTATAAACTCCTGACCGCTAGCGAACCCCTCTACTTCCATGTGTATTTCTTTTTCAGCCGCGATCTTCTCCACCATCATTTGAAGCTGCATTCTAAAGATGCTCTCATCGTCTATAACTGCAATTCTCATGTAGGCCTCCCCAAGAAAAATCTATCACTTAAAATAATACCACAAAAGCGCTATATTGATAATGAAAAAAATAAAAATATTAGATATAATAAACATTATATTTAATAACAAATTAACTTTTGCACAATTTCTTATTTACAGTAAAAAGGATTTTCCAAATGGAAGCTTTATATCGCAATGTTACATATATAAATATTATTCTAGCTCTAGCCGGCGCCACCTCAATCCACCTAGGTGCCAGCTTTTTAAAGCGCGAGAGACACTCCCAGGGCTTTTTCAAATATTCCGTTTTCCTTCTCGCTTTGGGAAATGGTCTATGTTGTCTGGGATATTCAATCATGTCCCTCAGTCCAAATATTATTTATTCATATTACTTCCGTGTAATAGGTCTCTTTGGAATTGAAATTTATCTTATTGCGGAGATACTTCTTGTCACAAGCTGTCTCCATTTCAGCCACACAGCCGAATTCTTCATTATATTCTTCACTTCGGTTGCAGCTTTTTTTGACTTAATTATTTACGGCCATCCAGCTTCTAATAAATTTATTCGCTATGCAACTTACAACTTCACAAGCTACGTTAAAAACGACCCTTATCGTGTACTTTTTCATTATTCATACATATGCCTTTTGGGTCTGTTTATGTTTATCATGGCTTGCGTTTGGGCAAAGACATCTTCATATCGAAGAGACAAGCGACTGATTGTTTTTGCTTTTATTTCAAATATTATTCTGGCTCTTTCAACAATACCTGACTATCTGAAGCTAACCTACGATGTGCATTTGCCTCATATTTACTACTGCACAGGAATATTCCTTGCATTCGTAGTATTTTTTATGGCATCAAATAGCTACATGACTTTTTACATTACCGTAAACAGTATCAGTAGGGATATTTTCTCCACATTAGGTACAGGACTTTTAGTTTTTGACACCAACTACCATCTTAATATGGCAAATGAATATGCTAAGAGACTTTTAGGCCTAAACAAGGAGCCTCACCGTATACGTTTAAAGGAAATTTTCCAGCTTAATCCAGGTGAGCCTCTGCAGATGTTTGAAAAAGCTACTGATGGCCTTTCAATCGACTATCGTCTCACTGCAGAAGTCACAGGCAAGGTTGTCCTTGTAAATTTCTCCTGCAAAATGGATAGAAACCAAGAGCCTATGTGCTACATTTTGGTTGCCACTGATCTTACAGAAGAAAATCATCTTATTAAGGAAGCTCAGGCAGCTAATGAAGCTAAATCAGAATTCATCAGCAACATTTCTCACGAAATACGTACACCTATCAATATTATTTCCGGTATGGATGAGCTGATTTTGCGAGAATGTACAGACGAGCAGATTATTAAGTACGCTGACAATATCAGTGTTGCTTCTAAGAATCTTACCTCCCTTATTAATGATGTACTTGATATTTCAAAAATCGAATCTGGCAAGCTTGAGATTTGCTCTTTCGATTACTCAATCAAAACTGTCCTCAGGGACTGCTACAACATGTTCATAAGCCTTGCAGATAAGAAGCATCAGGCACTTGATTTCATCTGCAACCCAGATTTACCAAAGACACTAAAAGGCGATGAAATCCGAATCAAACAGATTCTTTCTAACCTGATTTCAAATGCCTTGAAATATACTCCTGAAAACGGAAAAATTTCTGCAACTATCGACTTTAAGGAGACAGCTAACCCAGACTCTCTGCTACTTATTATCAAAATCAAAGATAATGGTATTGGTATCAGAGACGAGGATCTTCCTTATGTATTTGATAACTTCCAGAGATTTGAGCTACAGCGCAACCGTACTATCCAGGGAACAGGTCTTGGTCTTTCAATCACCAAAAATCTTATTACTTTGCTTCACGGTGATATCTCTGTTGAAAGTACCTATGGCTGCGGAAGTACATTTACTGTAAAAGTACCTCAGACTATATCAGACCACTCTCCTATTGGTCCGATTTCTGATTACAAATACACTGGCAAAATCCGTAAATACGAATCTTCATTTGTGGCACCTAATGCTAAGATTCTCACAGTGGATGATGTACAGATGAACCTTGATGTATTCTGTGGATTGCTTAAGAAAACTCAGGTACAAATTGACTGTGCTCTTACTGGCGCAGAGGCTCTTTCACTGATGGGCTCTACCAAGTATGACTTGATTTTCTTAGATCACATGATGCCAGAAATGGACGGCGTAGAGGTGCTTAAGAGACTTCGTGAAGACACCACAAGCCTCAGCCATGATGTGCCTGTTATTATGCTGACAGCTAATGCCACAATGGGTGCAGACCAGAAGTATCTAGAGGATGGCTTCACCGACTACCTTTCAAAGCCTATTCAGCCTACACAGCTTGACGAGATGGTGCTAAAGCATCTGCCTGAGGAATTGATTTCCTATGTGAATACAAGCAACGATACACCAACTAGCGATTCACCTAGTGATTTAATGCATGCCCTTGATTTTATAGATGCAAATGCAGGCCTTGAATTTGCCGCTGGCGACGAAGATTTCTATCGTCAAATTCTAAATACATACGTCACCGAGGACAAGCGACCACAGCTCAATGAACTCTTAGAAAAAGAGGACTGGCCTAATTATCAAATAGTGGCTCACGCATTAAAGGGCACCTCACTTACCATCGGTGCATCGGAACTTTCGGCTGCTGCAAAAGCATTAGAACTTGCTGTAAAAGAGGACAATTTAGACTACATAAAACAGCACCATAATTCAGTAATGGAGCAGTACGGAATACTCCTGGAAAAAATAAAAAATGCGTTGCAAATAACAAGTTAATTTAGTATACTAGTCTGCGGACGCCGGCTTGTCGGAATTGGCAGACGAGGCAGACTCAAAATCTGTTGATGGCAACATCGTGCGGGTTCAAGTCCCGCAGCCGGCATAAAATTAAAGTGGTCTAGCTTAGCTAGGCCACTTTTTCATTTCAAATCATTCTATGCCAAATATTCCTTTTCAATGCAATTATTTACAAGCTCTACTATCTGGCTCTTTTCATAGCCCTTACCAATGAAAACCACCTGATTGATTCTATCACCATATTTCTCATCCCAGTCGTCTTTTATATCTGGGAAGTCATTTAAAATAGACTTTAGCTCCTCCTCTGGCCATGCTGCTACCCATGGAGTTAGCTCAGTAATCGATGCATTTCTTCCTGCCTGCTCGAAAAGCTGTACATGCTCTGCATCATCTGAAAACCAGATGTAGCCCTTGCTTCTGATAAGGGTTGTTGGATAGTCATCCAGCAGACGATTAAATGCCTCGCGATTAAATGGAGCTCTCTCCTCAAATACAAATGAAGAAATGCCATATTCATCCACGCAAGCTTTCTCATCCTCTGGCTCGCACTCATTAAGTGCCATCTGCACACTGCTTGATGCCAACACTTCATCAAAGTCAAAATCCTCTCCGTCAAGAAGAGTTTCCAACTCCACTTTTCCCTGAACACAAGGAATAATTTCTGCTGTCTTTTGAATCTCTCTAAGGGACTTTGTCACCTTTGAAATCTGCTTTTCATCGAGCAAATCTGTTTTGTTTAAAAGCATAATATTACAGAACTCCAGCTGATCCATAATGAGATTGATGATATCGCCATCCTCTGTATCTTCAGCGCTGTCCAGCTCATTTAAAAACTCGCGATAAATTCTGTCAGCATCAACCACTGAAACTACCGTCTTCAAATATACTCTAGTGTCAGTGGATTCTTCGTAACCAACAAAAGCGCCAGCAATAGATGATGGCTCACTTATACCTGAGGCCTCAACAAAAATAGCCTCAATGGAATCATCACCTGCCAAGCGCTCAATCTGCTCCATAAATTCATCCCTCAGGGTACAGCAAATGCAGCCATTCTGCATTTCAACCATCTCCACCTGAGCTACCTGATTTCCTGTCTTGCTTAAAAGGGAAGCATCAATATTAATGCTTCCCATATCATTTACAATCAACGCCACCTTGCGCTTTTCCTGACTCAAAAGATTCTGCATCAAAGTGGTCTTACCTGAACCTAAATATCCTGTTATTAAAACTACTGGAACTTCTCTTCTAGACATATGCAACCTCCATTCCGAATACAATTCGCAACACTGTTGCATATTTTAGATGTATAATTTCTACTTGTCAATAGGAATTGCAATTCTGTTGCATTTTTTACACTGAACCACAAGCATTGTCTTTGCAGTATTTAAATCCAGCTTATACTCTGTCTGAAGCTTATCTATAAAGTCCACCACAAAGTCATCATCCAAATGGAAAACCCTGCCGCATCTGCTGCACCTAGCATGAATGTGCTTGTCACAGTGCATATCCTTGGCGGAAAACTGATAGTACCATGCATCCTGATTAGGATCCTTAAATCTAACCAACTCTCCCTGGTCGCACAGCTTGTCAAGATTTCGATATACTGTAGTCCTGTTGACGCCCTCTATACTATCTTTAATGCCATCAAAAACTTCCCTGGCGGTAAGTCTCTTTTCTGTATTAGCTTCCAAATATTTGATTATTGCATCTCTTGCTTTTGTTTTATACAATTCTTTTTCCTCGTTGGCTCTGCCATTTACTTACAAAATAGAAAATTATATAAAACATTTTATCAGTTCTCTTAATATTCAGCTATAAGGGAAGAAACTTTATTTTTTACCATTCCAAAAATAATATTGCCAAGCACAATTCCACTCAGGGTCTGAAGGCTTAAAGTAAAAAGTGTTGCAAAGGCATAAGATACGCCAAACATTGGGATTTTTATCAATGTATATAAGGCTATGTGTATCAGGCCTCCTGCGATTGCTCCCAACCACAAGTTGTATCTAAATTTCCTAAGTAGCTTAAATGCTACAAGCCCCATAACAAGTACCCATGCAGCTTTAAACATCATAGTAGGAAATACCCAAGCTGTATATCCTCCAACCAAATCTGCTAACCCAGCTCCAAAAGCTCCAGCCACTGCCCCTTTTTTCGTGCCAAGAAGGCATGTAGCAAGAATAATCATGCAATCCCCTAAATGTGTATATCCAAATGCCGTTGGTATTTTAAAATAAAATGTTCCAAGAAAAACTAAAGCAATCATCATGCCTGTTATGGCAATATCCTTTTGTAAAATCTTCGATGTCCTCATTTTTTGTCCTCCTAATCTAAAAGCGATTCCATAAAGTTCTTTGCATTGTTATAAAAAATGTTTTCGTAATCTTTTTCCTTTAAAGGGCACGATAATATCTTTTGTATCTCCACCTCTGGCGCATGAAATGGTGTATCAAGTCCAAACATTACTTTATCGTTACCGACATTTTTATATGCATTATAAATTTGCGCTGTCATGGATGTTCCCGATGTCTCAAGCCAGATATTTTTGTATCTCTTAGCTATAGTCTGTGCTGCCTCAACATATATTCCATGACCATGTCCCATATGAAGCATTGCAAATTTACATTTTGGATGTCTTTCCGCCAAAAGCCCAATTTGCCATGGCAATGAAAATGGTTCATGTCCTGAGTGAACAAAAAATGGTACATTGTACTTTTCACAAATCTCTGCCACCGGATCCACAATTGGTGAATCAGCTGCATAGCCATCAAAAAGGGATTGGATTTTTGCCCCCTTGCAGCCCTCATCCCTAATTAGCCTTTCAAGTTCGTCATAAGCCTCCTGCCCTTTAGTACAGTCTACCCACGGAACTGGAACAATTTTGTCCTTAGCATTCTTATATGCCTCAACAATATCCTTATTCTTACTTGAATCTGATGGACACAAAATTGTCTTTTCTATATTGAACTTCTCCATCAATTCAAGAATCAGATTAATATCCCCACTAAAGTTAAATGGATTTCCCCATGTACCTATGTGTGAATGCATATCAATCTTTTTAAAATACCTAAAATCAAACATAGCACCATATCCTCCTTTGCTGTTGGATATGATGCTATCTTAAATCTGACATCTTTAAAAGTCGTAATTCTATGAAATTTTTAGGGGACAGTTATTTTAACAAACCATCCACAATACCGAACTCATCAAGTGTAGAAAGGTAATCCTTGATAGTCTCAGGTCTACGGATCATCTTGAATCCGCCGTCCTGCTGAAGAAGTACCTCAGCGCTCTTAAGCTTGCCGTTGTAGTTGTAACCCATTGAATATCCATGAGCACCTGTGTCATGAATGAAAAGTACATCTCCCATGTCAATCTTTGGAAGCTGACGGTCTACTGCAAACTTATCACAGTTCTCGCAGAGAGAGCCTGTTACATCGTATACGTGATCTGCTGGAGCATTCTCCTTGCCTAGTACAGTCACGTGGTGATATGAGCCATATACAGCTGGTCTCATCAAATCAACAGCGCATGCATCTACTCCGATGTACTCCTTGTAGATGTGCTTCTCATGAATGGCTGTAGTAACAAGTCCGCCATAAGGTCCCATCATAAATCTACCCATCTCAGTGAAAATAGATACGTTATCCATTCCTGCTGGTACAAGGACCTCTTCGTATGCCTTCTTAACGCCCTCACCAATCTTTGCAATATCGTTTGGTGTCTGGTCAGGTCTATATGCAATGCCAACACCGCCTGAAAGATTTACAAATGAAAGAGCAATACCTGTCTTCTCCTTAAGCTCAACAATAAGCTTAAATAAATCTCTAGCAAGAGTTGGATAGTAATCATTAGTAACTGTGTTTGAAACAAGGAATGAGTGGATACCAAACTCCTCTACACCCTTATCTCTAAGTACCTGGTATGCCTCAAAAATCTGCTCTTTAGTCATACCATATTTGCTGTCACCAGGATTGTCCATGATACCATTAGAAAGCTCATAAACTCCGCCTGGATTGTAACGGCAGCTCATCTTCTTTGGAAAATGTCCTACTGACTTTTCAAAGAAATCAATATGTGTAAAATCATCAAGGTTAACGATTACGCCTAATTCATCAGCGTATTTAAACTCCTCTGCTGGAGTATCGTTAGATGAAAACATGATATCGTCGCCCTTGAAGCCAAGCTCGTTAGAAAGTGCAAGCTCAACATAAGAAGCGCAGTCCACTCCGCAGCCCTCTTCCTGAAGGATTTTAAGGATAAATGGATTTGGATTAGCCTTTACTGCAAAATACTCTTTGAAGCCTTTGTTCCAGCTAAATGCTGCATGAACGGCTTTCGCGTTTTCTCTGATTCCTTTCTCATCATAGATGTTAAATGGTGTTGGAATAGTTTTTGTGATTTCCTGAATCTTTTCTTTTGTTACAAATGGGGTTTTCATAAATAATTCATCTCCGCTAATGTGTTTCTAAGTACACGATATTCTTCTGTGTCTGGCATTTGAGAAAGAAGCATTTTCAAATCTGCCTCAACCTCTTCTTTTGATGCATCTCGCGAAATGTAATTAGCATAAGGCACGTCAGCTCCTCGCTTCATAATAGCCTTTATGTTTCTTACATAGCTCTGTGTCTCCCCATAAGGTGGTACTCCACCGTAATTTTTCACCACACTGCTGCCAGCATTGTAAGCAGCCAGCGCCTTCTCCACATTACCTCCGAACTCTTTTAACTTCTGAGAAATGTATTTGGCACCTGCCATGATATTTTCATAAGCATCAAATGGATGCTCAAGCCCTAGTCCCTTGGCAGTCTCAGGCATAATTTGCATAATGCCCATAGCGCCTGTGCGGCTGACAGCCTCTGGATTAAATCCTGATTCCTGCTGAGCCATAGCTGTTAGCAAGTCGTAGCTGACACCGTATTTCCTACTGGCCTCAATAAAAATATCCTTATATGATTTGGCTGTGGATGTACCCTCAGCCACTGTGGTGGTATTTAAAGCCCTTGCAAAAGCACCGCTATTGGTATTAGCATCGCTCTTGCTGGTCTTTTGTGTGATGGACGCAATAACATCTTCGTATGTTATATTGCCTCCAGGAGACACTACCGAAATTTTCATACTTCCCTACACCTCTGATTTTTAAAAATTATACCCTTATATATCATCTCAATGGTTGACATCACCCTGCAGCTTTGATATGCTTTTTCTTGCTGAAAAGCAATCTGCTGGTGTGGCTCAGAGGTAGAGCACTTCCTTGGTAAGGAAGGGGTCACGGGTTCAATTCCCGTCACCAGCTTTTTTTAATGCCATTTTTTCATTTGCTCTTCACTTTACCACACTAATGTGATGGTGTAAACCATTATTATATTAATCTATAATTCTCATTTGCTGAGGCCCACTTCTTCTTTGGCCATGGCGTCAGCAGCTTCATTTCCAGGAATTCCCGTATGTGCATTAACATGAACAAACTTCACATCGATTTTATCTTTTAGCGCACTATACTTTTCCACGTAAAACTGAGAAATTTTCTTATTAGCCTTCCAAAGTCCCGTAGGCCATTTGGCAACTCCCTCGTAGTCATAATATATAGTAAGCTCACTGAGGCCTAGCTCCACAGCTTTTTCAATGGCAGCAACTGCTCCATGAACCTCTCCCGCCACATTTCGAGATGTGGCCTCATCTGGGTCGCAGCCATTTCCCCTAATTTCAATATCAGGCTCCACCTGACTGTAATGAAGGAATCCACCGAATCCATACACTCCTGTTGTGGCATTAAATGAGCCATCAGTAAATGCATAAACATCAGGAAGATCTAAAGCTCCATCCCATTTACCTGAGTCCTCAAACTCCATATATGCTTTTGCTTCTTCTAATGTAGGAAAACCTTTGAAAACGGCTCCTGAAAAGCCAGATGTGTTCTTTTGGCACTCATCCCAGGTCTTGTAAATCCCTGGATTTCTACCATTTTTCACCGCATAGAAATTATTTTTCGCCATTAATCTCTCCTAATAAACATGAGCTCTTGCTCACACAAAATTATTATATCATTTTTAAAAAATAACTTTTCTATATTTCCACAATCCAACTTTAAGGATCATACCAAGTATGCACACGCTGATGATTTCTCCTGCTGCAACTGTTGCTACAAGATACCAGTGAGCATCTCCCACCCCATAAGCGTATCTAAGAACAAATGGCACGATAACAGCATTGGCTATTACTGGTGGTAACGTAAATACGAATTTGGTCTTTCTAAGGAAGTATGTTCCAAAGGCTCCAATCAATGTAGCCAGACTTCCAAAGATAATATCCCAGATTACACATCCATTTAAAATATTAGCTAGTAAACAACCCACAAAAAGTCCTGGAATAGCTGCAGGTGTAAATACAGGTAAAATGCAAAGGGCCTCTGAAAATCTCACCTGAATAGCACCATTTGCAAGTCCAAGTACATTGGCCACCCATGTGAGTACCACGTATAAGGCTGCTATCATAGCCCCCTGTGTTATCTTTAAAATAGTATCGTGTTTTTTCATTTCAAAACTCCTATATCATGTTTAATTCTCTTAGAACAGTATACCAAAAGCACAGTCGACATAATGCCATATTTACAAAGATTTCACAAAACTTTACTAATGAAACTGCATCAGAAAAATAGTACAATACCACTAGAATCTATTATTTGGAGGATACCATGAAGACTAAAGAATATGTTGAATATATGGTAAAGCAGGCTGTTGATGTGCTTGATATCGATAGTCCTACTGGCTTTACTAAAAATGCTGCCGACCACATCATTGCAGAATACAAAAAGCTTGGTTTCGAGCCAAAGCTCACCACAAAGGGCGGCGTTATTGTGGACTTGGGCGGTAAGAATTCTGAGGATGCCATCCTGGTAGAGGCCCACATGGACACCCTAGGTGGCATGGTTTGCAAAATCAAGGATAATGGCAATCTGGAGCTTACTCCACTTGGCGGATTTAGCCCAAACAATGGAGAGGCTGAAAACTGCCGCATCTATACTAGAGATGGCAAGATATACGAGGGCACCTTCCAGCTTAATGATGCATCCGTTCATGTAAACGACGATTACAAGACAACTGCCAGAGAATTCAAATCAATGGAAGTTGTTGTAGACGAAGAGGTTTCTAGCGCCGATGACACCAAAAAGCTGGGTATCATGATTGGTGATATCGTTGCATTTGAGCCACGTACTAGAGTTACAAAATCAGGCTACATCAAGAGCCGCTTCCTTGATGACAAGCTTTCCGTTGGCATACTTTTAGGCCAGGCCAAATATCTTGCCGACAATAAAATCACTCCAGAGCGCCGACTCTTCCATCACATCACAGTTTACGAGGAAGTAGGCCATGGTGCTTGCGGCACTGTACCTGATGGAGTTACCGAAATTCTCTCTGTAGACATGGGCTGCATTGGCGACGGACTTGATTGCAAGGAGACACAGGTCAGCATCTGCGCCAAGGATTCTGCTGGTCCTTACAACTATGATGTAGTATCAAATCTCATCAAAACTGCCAAGGACAATAATATCGATTTTGCTGTGGATGTATACCCTCATTACGGTTCCGATGCAGACGCTGCATTAAATGCCGGATACGACGTTAGACATGGTCTCATAGGAGCTGGTGTATACGCCAGTCACGGCTACGAGCGCTCCCACAAAAAGGGTGTGGAAAACACATTCAAATTACTTATTAACTATATTAAATAAAAACAAGGGACAGCGATTATTTCGCCGTCCCTTTTATATTTATCTTAATATCTCATCAATTGTAGATACTGTACTAAAACTTCCTGAATGGATTGAAATGATTTCTTTCATTATAGGAAGTTCAAAATAACTGACATAACAAATCAAGGTATTGTTCTCCCCTGCTATAGCGCCTCTTGAATCCATTATTGTACATGTCTTGTTCAGCTTTTCTTTAATGTCCTTGATAATTCCATCTGGATCTTGTGTGATAATAGTAACCTGCTTGATAGACTCAAAGTGATCAGTAAAGTGATCAATTACTGCTGTAGCCACCACATATACTAGAAGACTAAGAAGGGCTGCCGTCACATCAATCAGTGCAAAAATAGTCATATATACAAGTGCATTAAATGCCAGCAAAACTGGTGTCATACTGTAGTTGCGACCAGTTTTGTCTGACAGTCTTTTGACCACAATATTAGCCAGTATCTCAGAGCCATCAATACAGCCACCGCTTCGTAAAATCAGAGACAGTCCCGCTCCTAAAATGGCGCCACCAAATGCCACCGCAAGGAAATGCTCTGTATCTAATTCGAATGGAATATTCTCAAAGAAATCAAGTCCTGCTGTATAAACTATGGACCCTAGAGCTGCCTTAACAGTAAATTGCTTTCCTAGAAAAATATACCCTGCAATAATAAATGGTATAAAAACAGCCAACACACAAGTAGACAACTGAACTCCAGACAATTTACTTATTATGATTGCCACACCTGCTGTTCCATAATCAATAGCATCATTTGGAAGCAAAATAAGAGCGACAGAAAAGCTAGCCATTATAGCTCCCAATATGATAAACAAATACGATAAAACATCCTTCTTTTTTCTCATAAACCCCTACCCTATTTTTACCTGAACTACATCCAGCTATAATCACCACCTGTCACTGCAAGTGATAGCAGTGCATCCATCTTCTCAACCTCATCAGCACCCTGAACTACAGAAAGTAATTTGGCAGTCTCTGTTGCAACAGGCATCTCCTCATCAGGTCCTATTTCCATATTAGGCTGTTCCCCACAAAATGGACAAACCAATGTAGGCCCCACCTGAACTGATAAAAATCTATTTGCACACTCACTGCATTCATAAAATCCTGCAAGAGCAGTGCCATCTGGTACATAATACATCTGCTTTCTCTCTTTCTATTATTCTTCTATGTAATCTCTTATATTGAAATTCTCACCTGTTTTTTCTTCTTCATCCATAATATCTGGAACAAATTCTGTAGCATAGGTATCACCAGTATGTACATCAACATAGTATCGTACTATTGCTGCTGTATAAGACCTGTAAGCCACTACGATTTGCTCTGCATCAGAGGACTCTACATTCCAGTACAAAGTGTAATCATCAGACTCTGCCATCTCTTCCAAATCAGGATTCTGCTGAATGCAGTATTTTCTAATAGCAGAAAGTGCCTGATCATCTGTAATTACCTCATCAGATTCTTCTGCATTTGGTTCTTCTGATTCTGGTACAGCTTCATCCGATTGCTGTTGTTCATCTTCATTAGACGTAGATTCTAGTTCAATAACTGTAGGTGCATCTGCACCACCAATTATGTCCTCATCATTTTCTTGCTTTCCGCAAGCTACTGCCATAACTGCAATAGTAAGTGTTAATAATAATATTCTTTTTTTCATGCTACTATCTCTTTCTTATTTTTATCTATTGTAGCTTGTCATCTGCCATACCTCAGTATGGGCTACCTTTAGGCTATGACCACAGCCCTCTCATCTCTCTCAACAGGCCCCAATCATTTTCATAAATTTCTTCTTAATAGTAATATAATAGATATTCTCCAATTTGGATACCGTCAATATAACTTATTCTGTTACTATTCACATTTATACATTTTTATAGATTAATAATTGTCCCCTTTGCGTTTTGTTCATTTTTGCAGCTGATTTACGGGTATTATTGAATAATTCTATTTTGCACCGTAGTCCATCTTTGTAAAAATTTTTCAGATTTCAAAACCTACGGGGATTTTTTCATTTTTTCGATTTGTACCGTAGGGATTTTGGGAGGACTACGGTATATTTTTAAAATTCCCATTATTCCCCGTAGAATGATACCCTTTGAAACAAGCCGACTACGGGGATTTTTAAGAAATTCAAAATATCCCCGTAACCAGAAATTTTCAAGCAGAAAATCCTACGGTACAAAATTGATTTTCACAATAAAACCCGTAGTTTTTTGAATCCAACTTTTTTTCGCAAGTCGTTAGGCAACAAGACTACTAGTCCGTCGTCCAAATTGCCATAATAAAACAAGCTTCGGCTTTCAGAGGCAAAGACTCACGCACAAAAGCATATCATCGCCCCAAAAAACTATCACTATCTCCTGAGAATCCGTAAACAAAAAAGGATGGCCAGGTCACTGGCCATCCCAAAATCGTTTTGATTACAAATTATAAGAAGTGTGCACGAAGCTCTTCTGGTGCAATTGGTGAAAGATAAGCTGGTGCAATATCAAATACTGTCTTAGCACCTGTAACGCCCTCCTTGTTAAGGCGTGACACTGCTCTAGCATAAGCTGTTAAAACAGCTCCTGTGAACTCTGGGTTAGAATCTAAGTTCAAACTATATTCAATGACGTGCTTGTTACCATCGAAGCCTGTCTCACCTGTGTAGATAACGCTTCCGCCATGAGGTAAACCGCTGTGATTCTTCTTAAGCTCTTCCTCAGAGATGAAGTTAACAGTGGTGTCATAATCTGCGAAGTAGTTTGGCATCTCCTTGATTTCTTTTTCGATGCGAGCCTTGTCTGCTCCATCTTCAACTACAACATAGCACTCTCTTGTGTGCTTCTCTCGAGTAGAAAGCTCAGGATTCTCTCCACTTCTAACACGCTCTAATGCCTCTGGAACTGGTACTGTGTACTGTCTTGCATCTACAACACCCTCGATACGACGAATAGCATCTGAGTGTCCCTGGCTAACGCCCTTGCCCCAGAATGTGTATGCCTCACCCTTTGGCAAAATAGATGTAGCATAAAGTCTATTTAAAGAGAACATACCTGGATCCCAACCACATGAGATAAGGCCAATCTTGCCTGCTGCCTTAGAAGCCTTCTCAACATTTGCAAACTGCTCTGGGATTCTTGCATGTGTATCAAATGAATCAATAACATTGTAAAGTGCTGCGTACTTAGGAGTCATCTCTGGTAAATCTGTAGCACTACCACCACAAATAATAAGAACATCAATGTCTTCCTTACCTGTATCCAAATCTGCTGTAGACTTAACTGCAGCATTTGACTTTACTGTAAGTGTGCTTGGGTCTCTTCTTGTGTAGATAGCCACAAGCTCCATGTCATCGCTAAGTGTGACTGCAGCCTCAACGCCGCGTCCCAAATTGCCGTAACCTAAAATTCCAACTTTAATCATAGTTCCTCCTTATTACTCCAAGGGAGATAATCTTTTAATTCTTAGGGTCTATTGTATCATTTAGTGTAAATTTGTTAACCCCTTTTTTCCCTATATAAAAAAATCTTATAAGTAAATATCACAATAAAACGCCACTAGACTTTATGCTAGTGGCGTTTTAACTTCGTATTTAGTTTTGCACATACATATCCAAATAATTCCAAATCATTAATTAGGGTTAATGGATACTGGAGGGATGGCTACATCTTTCATAAGCTCCAGAGACATATCTCTAAGGATATCATCCAAGAACGCTATCTGCTCCGGTGTGAAATAATCCTGCGCACGCTCCACTACCGTATTCACGTATTTCTGTGATAAATTGAAGTAATTAATGTACTTGTCTGTAACAACAAGATGGTACTCTCGTCTGTCAGTCTCAGACTGAATCTTTTCAATGTAGCCCTTTTTGATAAGGCTGTTAACCTTGTAGGCTGCATTAGGAGATGATACATTAATGAAATTTGCGAACTCAGCCACGGTAGGATTCTTGAGAGCGTAGATGACCTCTACACAGAACATCTCAACAGTAGTAAGGGATGTCTCTCTGGAATGAAGATGGTTAAACATCTCCTGATAGAAGTGTATTTTGAATTTTGTATACACCTCAGATAATGTTTGTTCTAACATTTCTAGTACCTTTTCCTTTGTTAATTTTTTACTCCCTAGAAACATCATACCTAATCTATTCTCCTATGGCAAAGGAAATTTCTGCCTTTGCTGCAATCTGACCATCTACATACGCTACAGCTTCGCCAAAACCGACTGGACCTTTTCTAGATGTGAGTTTGCACTCAAGCTCTAAAACGTCACCAGGCTCAACCTGCTTCTTAAATCTAGCGTTTTTAATTCCGCCAAAAAATGCTAGCTTTCCTTTGTTTTCTTCCTCGGTAAGAAGCGCCACTGCACCTACCTGAGCAAGAGCCTCTATTATAAGCACTCCTGGCATAACTGGATGTCCAGGAAAATGTCCAAGAAAATGCATCTCATTAGCTGAAACACACTTGATTCCCTTGGCGTAATTGCCTGGCTCACACTCCACAATCTTGTCCACTAGTAAAAAAGGATAGCGATGTGGAAGAATCTCTTGTATCTCTTTGTTGCTTAACTGCATATATACTCCATTCCGGCCAGCTTATTAATAATCTAAGTATTATTCACCTCTATCATCCGGCAGTTACGCTCTCAAGCCTAAGATATTACTTCCGGTGACTACATGTCACCTGCAGTAACACTTAGAGCTTGATATCTACTGCCTCATCTAAAACATATCTGATCATTAATAGAACTTAACTTATTAATACCGGCCTCATAAAAACGACCTACTAGATATACTTCTTGAATACAATGGATGCGTTGTGGCCACCGAAACCAAGTGCGTTAGAAAGAGCCACATTTATATCAGCCTTACGACCTTCATTTGGAACGATATCCAAATCGCAGTCCTCGTCCTTCTCACGATAATTGATTGTAGCTGGCACAAATCCATCTCTAAGGGCAAGTGTTGTGATGATGCCCTCAACTGCACCTGCTGCACCAAGCAAATGTCCAGTCATAGACTTTGTTGAGCTGACCATAAGCTTGTATGCATGGTCGCCAAATGCCTTTTTAATAGCAAGTGTCTCACCTGCATCATTGAGGCTTGTGCTAGTACCATGAGCATTGATGTAATCCACATCTGTCATCTCAAGGCCTGCATCCTTTACTGCAAGAGCCATACACTTTGCACCGCCCTCTCCCTCTGGGTTTGGAGCAGTGATGTGGTAAGCATCACAGTTAGTACCATATCCAACAATTTCAGCGTAAATCTTTGCGCCACGAGCCTTAGCATGCTCAAGTTCCTCGATTACAAGAATACCTGCGCCTTCGCCCATAACGAAACCATGTCTTTCCTTATCAAATGGAATAGATGCACGATTTGGATCCTCACCTGTGCAAAGAGCCTTCATAGACTGGAAGCCTCCGATAGCAAGAGGGATAACAACACCCTCAGCTCCACCGCAAACCATCACGTCTTCATAACCATCTCTAATTCTGTGGAATGAATCACCGATAGCATTATTTGAGCTTGCGCAAGCTGTTACAACAGATGTGCACATACCCTTAAGGCCGTACATGATTGCAATCTGACCTGCTGCCATGTTGCTGATTGTCATTGGAATAAAGTATGGAGAAATTTTGCTATAGCCCTTCTCCTCACCTTTACTGTGTTCAATACAAATAGTCTCAAGTCCACCGATACCTGATGAAACAATACAGCCACATCTGTCTGCATTTTCTTTTTCCATATCGAGTCCCGAATCTGCAAGAGCTTCCTTAGCTGCAGCGCAAGCGTACTGTGTGTACACATCCATACGTCTTGCTTCCTTAGGACCGAGAACTTCTGCGGCGTCAAAATTCTTTACCTCGCCTGCTAATTTAACCTTTAAATCAGTTGTATCAAAATGTGTAATAGGACCAATTCCGCACTTTCCTTGCTTTACAGCATCCCATGTTTCCTCCACGCTGTTTGCCAAAGGATTGACGGTGCCCATGCCAGTAATTACTACTCTTCTCATTACATACCTCCAGTTACTTCGATGACTTGACCAGTTACGTAAGCTGCTTTTTCTGATGCTAAAAATTCAACTACAGACGCTACGTCCTCTGGTGTTCCGAATCTGCCTAGAGGAATCTGCTTAAGGTAAGCACTCTTTACTTCCTCTGGAAGACTGTCTGTCATTGCGGTTTGAATAAATCCAGGTGCTACCGCATTTACGGTAATTCCCTTTGAGCCATACTCCTTAGCAACTGATTTTGTAAATCCAATTAAGCCTGCTTTGCTGGCTGAATAGTTTGCCTGGCCCGCATTTCCTGTTACTCCCACAATAGAAGTAATGTTGATGATACTTCCTTTTTTGGCTTTTAACATATCCTTTATTGCCGCCTTTGTGCAAAGGAATGCTCCCTTAAGATTAATATCAACAACCTTTTCAAAATCCTCTTCAGTCATTCGAAGAAGAAGTCCATCTTTTGTTATTCCTGCATTGTTTACAAGCACATTAACAGGACCAAGTAGACTTTTTACTTCAGAAAACATATTTGCAACATCATCAGCGTTGCTTACATCAGCCTTCACATACATTGCCTGAACACCATATTTCTTACATATAGAAATAGTCTCCTGAGCAGCTGATTCATTTCCCGAATAGCAAATAGCTATATCGTATCCTGCTTTTGCCATATTCTCTGCAATTACTCTGCCGATTCCACGGCTTGCGCCAGTTATAAGTGCTACACTCATGCTCCAAGCTCCTTTACTGTTGCCTCAAAGTCCTCAACTGTATCAATTGAATAGACCTTTACATCATCTACTGTCTTTGCAATAAATTTGCTTATTGCCTTGCCTGGTCCAATCTCAATGATTGTATCCACGCCTTCATCTACCATATATCTAATAGAATCCTCCAGATAAACTGAAGTCTGTACCTGCTTTTCGAGAAGTGCTGGAATTGTCTCCTCCTGCTTTCTTTCACGACCAAGGCAATTGAAAATTACCTTTGAACGTTCCTGCTTAAAATCTACAGTCTTGAACTCTTCCTTAAGCTTGTCGCCTGCTGGCTTCATAAGCTTTGTATGGAAAGGACCGCTTACTTTAAGAGGGAGAATTCTCTTTGCTCCTGCTTCTTTTAAATAAGCGCTTGCCTTGTCAACCGCCTGAGCATCACCAGATATTACAATCTGTCCTGGGCAGTTAAAGTTTGCAGCCTGAACAGTAAGCTTGCCATCAAGTTCGCTATTTACTCTGTCGCATGCATCCAAAACTATCTGTCGCTCAGCGCCAAGTACAGCTGCCATCTTTACCTCAAGTCCCTCAGAAGCCTCTGTCATGAAAAGTCCACGCTTTGCAATAAGGTCCAAAACCTGCTTTTCATCAATTGCCTCTGACTCATAGAGAGCTGAATACTCTCCAAGGCTAAGTCCAAGTGTGTAGTCAGCCTTGATTCCTCTCTCATGTAAAAGCTTTGTTACGCCAATGGCAAATGCAACCATAGCTGGCTGAGTGTATTTTGTCTGGGACAACTTTTCCTCTGGGCCATTAAACGAAAGCTCTGCTACATCCATATCTGTTACAGCCTTGACTGTATCTGTAGCATTATCAATTGTCTCCTTAAAAAGATCATACTTCTCATAAAAGTCCTGACCCATTCCCACTTTTTGAGAACCTTGGCCAGCGTACACAATTCCTAATTTCATTCCAATTACATCCTTATCTAAATCCTAAATTGCAATTGCATTGGCGTTTGCCAAACAATCTTTTGCGCCAACGTACATATCATCTAAGATATCTGCCACTGGGCGGATTTCTGAAAGCTGACCACATACCTGTCCTGCCATAACAGAGCCTCTAATCATGTCACCCTCAAGAACTGCACGTCTAAGACCACCAAGTGTAATCTGCTCAAGCTTCTCGCGGTCTGCACCCTCGGCCTCAAGCTTTAGATATTCGCGAGCCATTTCATTTTTTATGATACGAACTGGAGCACCCTGGCTTCTTCCTGTAACAGTTGTGGAATTGTCCTTTGACTTGATAAGTGTCTGCTTATAATTGTCATGGATTGGACATTCCTCTGAAACCAAAAGACATGTTCCTATCTGAACTCCACACGCACCAAGCATCATAGCTGCTGCCATCTGCTTGCCACTTGCAATACCACCTGCTGCAATGACAGGTACATCAACTGCAGCTGCTACCTGTGGAAGTAAAGTCATTGTTGTCATATCGCCTACATGGCCGCCTGACTCGCCGCCCTCAGCGATTACTGCATCAGCACCAGAACGAACCATCACCTTTGCCAATGCAACCGATGCAACTACTGGGAATACCTTTGCTCCCATTTCCTTCCAGCCCTTCATATACTTACCTGGGTTACCAGCACCAGTTGTAATGAACTGGACCTTTTCCTCAATAAGCATGTTTGCAATATTATCCACATCAGGATTCATAAGCATAAGATTTACACCAAATGGCTTATCTGTCTTGCTCTTGCAAATTCTAATCTGCTCTCTCAGCTGTTCTGCATTCATGCCGCCACTTGCAACGAGACCAAGGCCACCTGCATTTGAAACTGCTGCTGCAAACTCTCCTGTTGCAATGTTGGCCATACCACCCTGAATAATTGGATACTTTGTACCTGTTAAATCAACTAAATTCATACGCTACCTCTATTCCGACTGTTACGCTCTCAAGCCTCAGATGTTGCACCGCTCGACTAACACGTCTCGCTAAGCAACACTAAGAGCTTGATAGCTACAGTCTCATCTAATAATCGTTTTTAACTATTACTTCAATTTAATAATTTAACTTCTATTATTAGCGTTTTTACATCTCCATAACCACGGCACCCCAAGTTCTTCCGGCACCAAAAGCACACAAAAGAACCTTTTCGCCAGGCTTAATTTCACCCTTTTGCATAGCCTCGTCAAATGCTAGTCCCACACTGGCTGCTGAAGTATTTCCGTATTTATCAATATTAACAACAAATTTGTCCATTGGCTGCTTTACCTTTTTCGCAATGGATTCGATGATTCGAAGGTTTGCCTGATGAAGAATAAAATGATCGATTTCATCATAGGTAAGACCAGCTTTCTCAACAGCCTCTGCTATAACCTTTGGCACTGTAGCAACGGCAAATTTATATGTGCCCTGTCCATCCATATGAATAAGACCATTTGGGGACTTGATATGAATCATTTCCTCATCACCGTCTACGCCAATCACTGATGAATACAAACCATCTGTTGGAACAACCACCGCAGCTGCCGCTCCATCACCAAATAGTACGCAGGTGCTTCTGTCTGTCATATCCATTTTCTTAGACAACACTTCTGCACCAATCAAAAGACCCGCCTTGCAGCCTCTTGACATTAAAACCCCACGCATTGTTTCCAAACCAAATATAAAACCTGAACAACCTGCACTTAAGTCAAATGCAATTATGTCCTTAGGCAATCCAAGTCTTCCTTGAATAAGGCAAGCTGTAGAAGGTGAAAAATAATCAGAAGAAACTGTGCAGACAATAACTGCTCCAATGTCTGAAGGCTTAAGGCCTGAACGCTCAAGAGCGATTCGCGCTGCTTTTTCTGCAAGTCCTGTATGATTCTCCTCTTCAGTAACATAATGTCTAAGGGACATTCCTGTTCTTTGCTTTATCCATTCATCGCTAGTTTCCACAATCTGTGCCAAATCATCATTTGACACTACCTTGCTTGGAGCTGTAGCTCCTGTGGATATAATCTTTATTCCTGTCATTTACACATTTCCCATTCTTGCCTTAGATTTTGTTTCAATAAATCTGGCATCTATATTTCTGAACTTGTCAAAACGCTCTGCTGCGATTTCCTCTTTTGAGAAGCCCTCAAGCTCTTTTAAGGCCGCAGTAATCTGCTTATCAATACGAGTGTAAAGTCTGCTGTGAGCATCTGTTATTTCCTGACCCTCAACTACAGAAAGTGTGCTACCTCGTTCAGAAATAATTCCATCAATAACTCCAAACTCCAAAAGGTCTGCGGCAGTAAGCTTCATAACCTCAGCTGCCTCGTCTCTTTTTTCGCTATCATGCCATAAAATTGATGCAAATCCCTCTGGCGAAAGCACAGAGTAAATTGCATTTTCAAGCATATAAACTCTATTTGCTACTGCTATACCAAGAGCACCACCACTGCTGCCCTCTCCAGTAACAATAGAAATCACTGGCACCTTCAAAGTGCTCATCTCCGCCAAGTTAGCGGCGATTGCCTGAGACTGACCATACATCTCAGCCTCAAGTCCAGGATATGCTCCCGGAGTATCTACAAAAGTAATAATTGGGCGGTTGAATTTCTCAGCCTGTCTCATGATTCGCATTGCTTTGCGATATCCCTCTGGCCCTGGCATACCGAAATTGCATGCCACATTTTCTTCAACTGTCTTTCCCTTACGGTGTCCAAGAACTGTTACTGGCTTTCCATGGAAAAGTGCAATACCGCCGTAGATGCTGCCATCTTCCTTTCCAAGGAAATCTCCCTTTTGCTCAAAGAAATCCGTAAATACGTTTTCAATATAATCTGTAATCTTAGGTCTATCCTTATCTCTAGCATTAAGAACTCTATCTATCGCTTTCATAAAGACCTCCTATTTGCTATGAAGCATTAAAATCTGTGTCAAAGCTTCTTTCATATCTTCTCTGTGGACAATCTTGTCTACAAATCCATGCTCCTCCAAAAATTCTGCTCTTTGGAATCCCTCTGGAAGCTTTTGACCAATTGTCTGCTCTATTACTCTAGGGCCTGCGAATCCAATTAAGGCTCCCGGCTCAGCTAGTGTAATGTCCCCTAACGTTGCAAAACTAGCAGATACACCACCAGTTGTTGGATGTGTTAAAACTGTAATATAAAGTCCGCCTTCATCCTTGAACTTCTGGATAACTGCACTTGTTTTTGCCATCTGCATCAGACTTAAAATTCCCTCTTGCATTCTGGCTCCGCCACTTGCTGTAAATATTACAAGAGGAATATTTTTCTTGCCGGCATACTCAGCTGTCTGGCATACAATCTCGCCAAGCTCAACTCCCATGGATGCCATCATGAATTTTTTATTCATAACAGCAAGAGCTACTTCGTAACCGCCAATCTTACAAGTACCTGCCACAATGGCATCGTGGCAATCAGTTTCCTTTCTAAGCTCCTCTTTCTTCTGAACATAACCCTCGAATTCAAGTGGATTAGTCTCTTCAAAATCAAAGCCAAATTCCTTGAAACTGTCCTTGTCTGTCACATCATTTATTCTGTCCCAGACACCATACTCTGCCACCGGCTTAATAGCAGGTTCTAGCAGTTCAGCAGGATTCTGACGCAAATCCTTGTACCTATTAAATTTGTCTTTTCTCTGATCAACTACACTATTCATCTATATCACTCACCGCTTTATCCCAAGATAATATTTCATCTGCATGATTTTCTATAAAGCTGACGTTGTAATTACCCTTAACAAAATCGGGATGATGCAAAAGCAAATAATCAAAATCTCCGTTTGTAGTAATGCCCTCTGTAACAAGCTCGAGCAATGCTCTTCTCATTCTTCTGATTGCCTCCAAACGTGTTGGTGCATGAACAATGATTTTCGCCATCATAGAATCATAAAATGGGCTTGTTTCATATCCATTGTAGAGGAGAGTATCCACTCTCACCCCAGGACCACCTGGCACATTTAAGAATGTAATCTTTCCTGTGTTTGCCATAAATCCCTTTGCTGGGTCCTCTGCATTAATTCTGCATTCCATGGCATGTCCATTTAGCTTTACATCCTTTTGCTTTATCTTAAGAGGCTCGTGGAAGGCTATTCTAATCTGTTGCTTAATTAGGTCGATTCCTGTAACAGCCTCTGTAACACCGTGCTCTACCTGAATACGAGTATTCATTTCGATGAAATAATAATGATCCTTTTCATCAAGTACAAATTCAACTGTACCTGCGTTTGTGTAGCCTGCAGCCTTGGCTGCTGTAACAGCTGCCTTACCCATAGACTTTCTAAGATCATCATTAATATACATACATGGGCTTTCCTCAATCAGCTTTTGATTCTTACGCTGTATTGAGCAGTCGCGCTCTCCAAGATGAATCACGTTGCCATGCTCGTCAGCCAAAATCTGAAACTCAATATGTCTTGGATTCAGAATCAGCTTTTCCACATACATCTCATCATCGTTAAAGCATGCTCTAGTCTCCGCCTTAGCTTCTTCGTATAGCTTCTTTAAATCCTCTGGATGATAAACTCTACGCATTCCTCGGCCGCCGCCACCTGCGCTTGCCTTAATAAGAACTGGATAGCCAATCTTTTTTGCTATTTTTTCTAGCTTCTTGAAATCCTCAACCGGTCCATCTGAACCTGGCACAACAGGAACTCCTGCCTTCATCATCATCTTTCTAGCAGTAGCTTTGTTACCCAAAGCATCCATTGCATCAGCAGTTGGTCCGATAAAAGTGATTCCTGCTTCCTGACATTTTCTAACAAAATCAGAGTTCTCAGAAAGGAATCCAAACCCTGGATGAAGAGCATCACAGCCAGTAACTTGTGCTGCTGTGATAATTGCATCCATATTTAAATAGCTATCTGCCGCCCTGGCTGGTCCTATACAAATGCTTTTTGTGGCTAACTTCACATGAAGTGATTCCTTATCCGCTGTGGAATAAATAGCCACACACTCAATATTCATTTCCATGCAGGCTCTGATTATTCGTACTGCAATCTCTCCACGATTAGCAATTAAAATTCTCTTAAACATAACTAATCTCCTATGAGAAATAACTGTTCTTCAAAGCCAACAACATCCTGATTCTTTACATATATTTCTTTTATGACGCCATCTCTTGGTGCTGTGATTTCACTCATCATCTTCATGGCCTCAATCAAGCAAAGGACCTGTCCTGCTTTTACTTTGTCCCCAACCTGCACATAAGGCTTTTCCTCTGGGGAAGGAGCAGAATAGAAAACTCCAACTAAAGGAGCTTTCACTACATCGCCCTCAACCTTTTCTTCTGTTGAAATCTGTGGTGTCTCTACCGCCACCTGAGCTGACGGCTGTGGAGCTACTGTAACTGGCGCCGCCTGAACTTTTATATCAGAAGGCTTTTTAAGCTTAAGCTTGAATCCCTGGTCCTCAATTTCAAAATAGGAACTTCCGCTTGCATCAAAAGCCTTCATTAGCTCCTTGATTTCTTTTAATTCCATAATTACTTATGTGCCTCAAGATAGTTTACGATGTCTGCTACAGTCTTAATCTCTGCCATAGCATCCTCATCGATTGTGATACCTGTCTTTTCTTCAACGGCAAGAGAAAGCTCTACAGCATCAAGTGAATCTGCGCCAAGGTCCTCAAAAAGATTTGCCTCCATTGTTACCTTGTCAGCTGCACAGCTAAGAGTGTCAATGATTACTTCCTTTACTACTTCAAACATAATTTTCTCCTTTTCTAATTGGAATACTTAATATTTTTTAGTTAAAATATATTTAGTTAAATTTCTTTAACTAATGTTATGATACCCAACTTCAAAAACATGTCAAGGTTTTTAGTTAAAATTTTTTAGATATTAATCTTTAAAAAATCGCTAGTGCCTTTAAACACTAGCGATTCCAAATATAAAAAATTTTTATTTATTTTTTAAGTTCAAATTTCTCAACCAGACCTTTGAGAGAATTTGCATGTTCATTCATCTCGTAGCTAAGAGCAAGTGACTCCTGAGATGTGGCTGCATTGTTCTGTCCAACGGACGAAATCTCGCTGATATTAGAAGACATTTCCTTAACTGAAGTAGCCTGTGAACTTGATTCATCAGCGATGGTCTTAACCTTTTCAGCAATTCCCTGAACCTGCGCTACCATTCCATTAAGCTTTTCAGCAGTTTCATTTGCAATTGTGATACCCTCTTCCACGCTCTTAAGAGATGCATTAATAAGACCCGCTGTATTTTGAGCAGCCTCCACTGTCTGTCCTGCCAGCTGTGATACCTCTGTGGCAACAACTGCAAATCCCTTACCTGCCTCACCAGCTCGAGCAGCCTCGATAGATGCATTAAGTGAAAGCAAATTAGTCTGATCTGCAATAGCGTTGATTGTATCGATAATCTTTGAGATTTCCTGAGAAGAAGCAGAGATTGCATCCATAGCATTTACAACGTCCTGCATCTTCTGATTGCCTTCTACAATATTCTGCGCAACCACTTCCACTTCCTGTGATATAGCTGTGGCGTCAGATGAATTATTAGAAATCTGTTCTGTAATATCCTTAACTGTAACTGACAAATCATCTACGATATTTGCCTGTGATGTAACTGTATCAGCAAGATTCTGACCTGCACCTGCAATCTGGTTAGCACCATCAGAAACCATATCCGAAACTTCCATAATCTCTGTCATTGATTCAGAAATTTCCTTCGAGAATGTTTCAACAGCAGTCTGGATTTCTTTAAAATCTCCATCGAAATCACGCTCAAAGTTAATATTGAAATTGCCCCCTGCCATAGTAGACATAACAGCTGCAATCTCATCAATATAATAAACAAGGGATTCTACCGCAATCTTTAGCTGTTTTGCAACGCGGCCAATTTCATTGTCTGCTTCATAATCAATCTCTACGTGAACATTACCTTGGGCAATCTCCTCTGATGCCTTCGCAAGAATATCAAGATCACGCTCAATGCCCTTAATCATATCTGCACTTCTCTTCCTATTGATTAGGATAATGATAACTAAAGCTATCACAAGAACAATAGCTGCAACAACTACTACAACCATAATAGTCATATATTTTCCTGCAGCTGCAGACTCTGCCAGTTCACCTGTCTCATCCAAAGCATCTGCAAGAGTTTCAGCAGCCTCATTTAATGTAGAATTAAAATACTCTACAGCTTTATCTGTTTCACCGGCTTCAACTAGGGCAAGCATTTCAAATGATGCATCCTCAAATCCCTTCCAATAGGTATCTAGGTTTGCTCCCAGTTCGGCATTATTCAAGTTAGCAGAAATGGTTCCAAAATATCCCTCAATTTTCGGGAATCTCTTCTCCAAATCAGCTTTCTGGTCAGCTGTTACTTCAGGATCATTTGATGCCACAGCAAATAAAAGTCGCTTGTTGATGGTCTGTACGTCTTTACGAATTTCCATCTGATACTTCTCTGTTACAAACTGTACATTATAAAAGTTGTACACGTTTATAAAAATAATAACAAAGAATACAATCATTATGATTGCATTGGCAAGGAACATTCGGATAGTAAAACCGGAAAACTCTCTCAAAGCTCCTGCAATTGTGCCTTTTGCGTTTCTATTGTTCTTCATAAATAAAATACCTCCAGTACGGTGACTCCCTTGTGTAATAATACACGTTGTTATAAGGCTCATTATAAAGGTAATATTCTAACAAACTGTGAACTTTCACAGATTGTTCAGACTATTCTATATATTTTTCATTATTGATTATAATTAATCACTAAGAGACTAGTGAAGAACAGGGGAATTTGATAATATATAGCTATAGCAAAAGGAGGAAATACATCATGTCAGTAACAATTTCAGATTCTATAAAGTATATTGGCTGCGACGACAAAACCATCGACTTATTTGAGAGCCAATATCCTGTTTCAAATGGAGTTTCATACAATTCCTACTTAATATTAGATGAATCAGTAGCTGTAATGGATACTGTTGATCCTAGATTTACAGAACAGTGGCTTTCAAATCTTGAGAAAGAATTAAACGGTAAAAAGGTTGATTACCTTGTTGTCTCTCATATGGAGCCAGACCACTCAGGTTCTATCAAGGCATTTTTAGAAAAATACCCTGATACAAAAGTTGTAGGTAATTCAAAGACATTTACAATGATGACTCAGTTTATGGATGAGGCATTATTTGCCGATAGAAAGCATGTTGTTGCCGAGGGCGATACACTTTCTCTTGGTGAGCATGAGCTTACATTTGTAATGGCTCCTATGGTTCACTGGCCAGAGGTAATGGTTGAGTACGAGTCAAAAGAAAAGATTCTTTTCTCAGCTGACGGCTTTGGAAAATTTGGAGCATTAGATGTTGAGGAACCATGGATTGATGAGGCCCGCAGATATTATCTTAATATTGTTGGAAAGTACGGCGCATCTGTACAGGCTCTCCTTAAGAAGGCAGCCGGTCTTGATATCCAAAAGATTTGCCCTCTTCACGGTCCAATTCTCACAGAGAATCTTGGCTACTATATCAACTTATATGATATTTGGAGCAGCTATAAGCCAGAAGAGGAAGGAGTTCTCATTGCTTGCGCTTCCATCCACGGCAATACAAAGCGCGCCGCTCTTAAGCTTCAGGAAAAGCTTGAGGCCAAGGGTGTAAAGACTATGTTTATTGATTTATGCCGCGAGCCTCTATCAGAGGCTGTAGCCAGAGCATTTTACTATGACAAAATGATTTGTTGTGCAAGCACATACGATGGTGGCCTCTTCCCACCTATGGAAGACTTCCTTCACCATCTCCGTGCAAAGGCTTACCAGAACAGAAAAGTTGGCTTTGTTGAAAATGGAACTTGGGCTCCACAGGCTGCAAAATGCATGCAGGCAATCCTTGAGCCACTAAAAAATATCGAATTCGTAGAACCAGTGGTATCTATCAAGTCTACGCTCAACGCGGCGTCTGAAGCGGCGATGGATGACCTGGTGGCTAAACTGTAAATAGGAACATTGTAGATTGTAAATAGCCCGTAGTTCACAAGCTGTTAACTTTAGTAATTATCTGTAGCTCGTAACTATCAAGCTCTTGGTGTTGCGCAACGAGACGTGTTAGTCGAGTGGAGTAATATCCAAGGCTTGAGAGTGTAACGAGCTAGTATAACACTAAGGCTTGAGAGCGTAACAGCCTTCAGAAACTGTAATATCCAAGGCTTGAGAGCGTAACGGGCGAGAGAAAATATAGGAGGTGTATATGGCAGTAGAAGTAAATCACAGAAAAGTTGCTATAATTGGTGCGGGCTTTGTAGGCTCCGCAACAGCTTTTGCATTGTCTCAAAGTGGTCTTTTTTCAGAGATGGTGTTAATTGACGCAGACCATGACAAGGCAGAGGGAGAAGCAATGGATATTTCCCATGGCGCTCCATTTAATAAGCCTATGAAAATTTATGCAGGTGACTATGATGATGTTGCAGATGCAGCAATCGTTGTAGTAACAGCTGGCGCTGGCCAGAAGCCAGGCGAGACCAGACTTGATTTGGTTCATAAAAATGTTGGCATTTTCAAATCTATTATTCCTGAGATTGCAAAGAGAGATTTCGGTGGAATTCTCCTTATCGTAGCAAATCCAGTTGATGTACTTACACTTGCAGCTCTTAAGCTTTCTGGACTTCCAGAGGAGCGAGTTATCGGTTCAGGTACTGTGCTTGATTCGGCTAGACTTAAGACAGAGCTTGGCTTGCATCTTGGTATTGATAGCCGTTCTGTACATGCATTTATCATCGGTGAACACGGCGATAGCGAGATTGCTGCATTCTCTAGTGCAAATGTCTCTGGTATTCCACTTAATGATTTCTGCGAGATGCGTGGTCATTTCGAGCATGAGAAATCAGAGAAGGCAATTGCTGAGCGAGTTAAGAATGCCGCTTATGAAATTATCAAGAGAAAGCACGCCACATACTATGGTGTTGCTGTAGCTGTAAAACGTATTTGTGAAGTAATCGTCCGCGATGAGAAATCTATTCTTCCTGTATCTCACATGATGCATGGCGAATATGGCATCGATGGTGTATGCCTTTCAATGCCATCAGTTGTAGGTGCTGACGGACTTGAGACAAAGGTACCTATTTCTCTTGACGAAGATGAAATTAAAGCTCTGCAGGAATCTGCCAGAACTCTTAAAGAGGTTGTAGATTCAATCGATTTCAACTAAATGACATAAACTAAGGCCTTGGCAATCGCCAAGGCCTTTATTATTGATTATCTAGAAAGTCTCTCCACTATCTTATCTAATGTCTCGCGAGGCACTGTACCGTCACGATACAATTGATTAATAGTACACTCGCTTCCAATGAGAGCTGTGGCATCCAACCAGGTGCCCTTTTGAAACTCTTCATCAAAAACAGCATATATTTTTCGATTTTGTAACAACTCCGAAAGTGGATATTCTCTGTAATCCATCATTATACCCTTGATAAATACTCACCTGTTCTAGTATCAATTTTGATTGTCTCACCATTCTCTACGAAAAGTGGAACGTATACTGTAGCGCCTGTCTCAACAGTAGCTGGCTTTGTAGCACCTGTAGCTGTATCACCCTTGAAACCTGGCTCTGTATCTGTAATCTGAAGCTCAACAAACATAGGTGGCTCAACTGAGAAGATTGAACCATTGTGTGAAAGCATCTTAACGATTTCATTTTCCTTAACGAACTTGAGAGCGTCACCAATCTGGTCAGCTGTAAGAGCTACCTGATCATATGTCTCAACATCCATGAAGTTGTAAAGCTCACCATCATTGTAAAGATACTGCATATCCTTACGATCGATACGTGCTGCTGGGAACTTCTCAGTAGGTCTGAAAGATGTCTCTGTAACACCGCCGCCCTTGATATCCTTAAGCTTTGTACGAACGAATGCTGCACCCTTACCTGGCTTAACGTGCTGGAACTCGATAACCTGATAAACTTTGTTGTCCATCTCGATTGTCATACCGTTTCTAAAATCACCGGCTGTAATCATTATAAAATCCTCCTTAACAGGTATAAGACTACGCAGTCTCATACGTTTAATACTAAATTCAATTGGCTTATAGCCACACTCGTATACAATATATTACTTCAAAAATCAGATAATTTCAAGACAATTTTATGCAATGGACCTAGGGGACGGGGTTAGTGGTCCATTTAATCTAATCCTCATAAATCAGCTCTTTTATAGAATCTCCCTAGACTATCTACATTTAGGCTTAATTGTAGCATTTTGAACCCAGGTTATCTATAGCTACTCTGTAGAGGTTGCATTGGGTCTTTTGTTTAGTCGTGCATCTATTCTTTGGATATGCTACTATCTTATTATCAATATATGTAGGGAGCAAAAGATGGAAATCGAAAGAAAATTTTTAATCAAAGACCTTCCAGATTTATCAAAATATGAATATGTAGATATTGAGCAGGGATACCTTTCCACCGAGCCTGTTGTGCGTATCAGAAAGAAAAATGACAAGTACATTCTCACCTATAAGGGAAGCGGCAAGCTTGCTAGAGAAGAAATTGAGGCTGCTCTTACAGCTGAGGCTTATGAGCATTTATTGGAGAAAATTGATGGCCATCCTATAACCAAGCGCCGCTATATGATTCCATATAAGCCTTACACCATCGAGCTTGATATTTTCGAGGGCCATATGAAGGGACTTATTATGGCTGAGGTGGAATTTCCATCAATAGATGCGGCCAATTCATTTACACCACCTTCATGGTTTGGGAATGATGTCACAGAAGACACCCGCTATCATAACTCAAATATGATATGGGCTAACCCATTTTCATAGAACTACACACCTAAAATAGAAAGTGCCAAGGACCAGTCTTTAAGATTAGCCCTCGGCACTTATATTTTATTTAAAGCAAGAAGCAATAAATAAATTTTCTAATTACATATAATCCTTAACATTGGATGCATCTACTGGCTCATATGGAACCCATACATAATAGCCATCTTCTGTGAGGCCTTCAATTCCCTTAGCTGTTCCCTTAGTAGCCAGCGCAATAGCTGTCTGAATAGCTGCTGCACCCTGACCAGTAGCTGACTGGTATACAGTAAATTGCATTCCGCCATCGATAATCGACTGGCATCCCTCTGTTGTAGCATCTACACCAACTACAGGGATTTTGCCTGGGTCAAGTCCTACCTCTCTCATGGCCTGAACCACACCAACAGCCATAGAATCGTTGTTGCAGATTACTGCGTCAAATGGTTGCTTTGTCTTTAGGAAAAGCTTGAACTCTTCTGCTGCTTTTGCAGTATCCCAATAAGCTGTATCATTAAAAACAAATGTTACATCGATTCCATTTTTCTTGTAGTATTCCTTGACTGCTGTAGTTCTGAGTCCTGCAGCTGGATGTCCTGGCTCGCCCTGGAATAATACGATATTCATGCTAGATGGCTGTCCAAGTTTGTTCCATACATATTCTGCCTGGAAGTTGCCGGCATCCTTGTCGTAGCTTCCTACGTACATGTATTTATCTGGCTCAAGATACTGCTCATCTGGCTGAGAATTTACAAATAAAATAGGTGTGTCACCAGCTGTAACCTCAAGCTGAAGAGCTGTTGTAGCATCTACTGGATTACAAATGATTGCATCATATCCCGCATCAACTGCCTGCTTAATCTGAGCAACCTGCTCATCTACAGAGCCACATTCCTCGCCTACATCAACTGTTACCCCTGCTTCCTTACCGCCTTCTACTACGCCGTTCTGAAGCATCTCCTTAAAGGTATCAAGAGTAAGTGTTGAGAAAAATATCTTCATTCCCTTGGCTGATCCACCGCCCGAACCTGAACTGCTATTTCCGCAGCCTGTAAGGGTCATTCCGATAACCATAACCCCTGCAACAAGAAGGGCCGCTATCTTTTTAAGTCTATTATTCATCATAATCGGTATCCTCCTTAACAATCTTAAACTGCTGAACATAACCTGTAAGTGTCTGGCTTGTATTTGCGAGCTGATGTGAATTATCAGCTACATCCTGGCTACTCTGAGTGATTGCCTGTGCCTGCTCAACCATGTTCTTAGATGTCTCAAGGATTTCATCTGCCGAAGCTGCCTGTTCTTCAGAAATAGCAGCAACGTTAGTAGATACCTCGTCAACCTTATTGATGTCTGCAATCATTTCTTTGATTACATCACTTGTACTCTCAATATTTTCAAAAATCTTGTCAAAAGTTGTAACTGCTGCATCAATCAACTCGCCGTTGGCCTCGATACTCTTGGCGCTGGCGTCTGCCTGAGAAACAACCTTTTCAATCTGATCACGGACCTGATTAATCAAATCAGAAATGCTCTGAGCACTCTCTGCTGAATGCTTAGCAAGTCCACCGATTTCAGAAGCAACAACTGCAAATCCCTTACCAGCTTCACCGGCACGGGCTGCCTCAATAGAGGCGTTAAGTGAAAGAAGGTTGGTCTCTTCAGCGATTTCAGAAATCATACCAACGATATTGGTGATTTCCTCAGACGCCTGACCTACCTTTTCAACTGAAGCAACAAGCTCTTGGTTGGCGGCTTGAATCTCTCCCATAGCAACTGAGAGTTTCTCCATGTCTGCTCTACCGCTCTTAGAAATCTCAACTGTCTCTGCCATTCTCTCTGATGCTGTATCTGAATTAGCCTTTGTATCAGAAACAACCATTGCAAGAGTTGTAGCATTTTCTGCGATTTCATTAACCGCTATAGCAAGCTGATCAACTGTCTGATTCAAGTTAACCATTGCGCTCTCCTGAGACTGAGATGCATCAAACATCACGCGGCTAACCTGATCTGAATTATCTGATTCTTCTTTAAGCTTTTCAGACTCATCATTGATACTTGAAAGCATATCTCGCATCAGTCCAACAAACTTTCCAACCTGCTGTCCCATCACACCGATCTCATCATTAGATGTATTCTTGACCTCGATTGTAAAGTCACCAGATGACATTGCATGAATGTTTTCTGTGATGTATGAAAGTGGCTTAATAACACGACCAATAATTGCGCTAACAAGAATAACAATAAGTATAGTTGCAACCACACCTATAATAAGAAGAATTGTAATAAGCTGTGTTACATTGGCAAGAATTACACTGTTTTCAATATATGAAACAAGGAGCCAGTCTGTACCCTTGATTTCCTTAAAGGCTACAGTGTATTGCCCTAAATTTGTTGTGCTGTAATCACTTGATAAGATTGCATTGTATGTTCCATCCATTACAGGTCGACCTAAGCTTCCTGTCAAAGTTGTAGAAACTAGGCTACTGTCACGATGTGCAAGAACCATCATATCATTTCTATCTACAAGGAAGGAATTGGCATTCTTCATTTTTACACCAGAATTTACAATGATAGAAATCTTGCCGAGAGTAACGTCTGCTGCTACGACTTTAATCTCGTCGCTTCCATCATTCAAAATACCTGATGCCGAAATAACATATTCCCCTTCATCATTTTTATATGGCTCACCGTATGCCATATTAATACGTGAGAGGCCCTCTTTGTACCACTGCTGGTCAGTTGGATTGGTAATAGATAAATCTGTGCCTCTACCTGTATAGACCTTACCCGACTGAGTGGCAATATACACACCATTTGGCGCATTGCTATTAGAACCTACAAAGGTAGTAAGCACCTCCTCATAGTAGGTCTCATCAAGATCCATGCCCTCAAGTGAAGCCTTGATTGTACTGAAATTCTCCAAGTTCTGTTCAAGCCATGCATAAATATTATCTGCCTGGTTGGTAATAGAACTTTCAAGCTCGTTACGAGCCATTTCTTCCAATCTGCTTTTAGAAAGAAATGAAGATATTGCTACCAATATGATAATTGTAACAACAACTGCTGGCACGATAAACAAAAGCAGTTTATCCTTAATCTTTTTAGTCTTAGTGCCTTTAGGACTTTTCTCTGTTTTCGCCATTTCCCCTCCTAATGTCTGTAATATAACCCAAGTCTAAACTTATGGGAAAATTTTACCATCTAAATATGTAGCAATTGTTATCAAAAGGCATATTTTCGCATTATTGAGAAAATATTTATCTTCTTAAGCGCAATGTTTCGTATTTTGCTCTAGTTTTAACGCAAACCTTTAATTCCTGCACTCTGCTCTCTATATCCCCATCCTCAATAACACAGTCAATAGATGAGGCCATATTGTCAATTAACAAATTGTCAAAATCCATAATCGGTGTAGCAACCAATATCTTGTATTTTTCCTCAAAATCATCTGTATCCAAGAATTCTAACAGAATTGGATTAACCTGCTCTTCTTCAAAATTACTCATACTATGTCCTCCTTTAATCCTCTTTTATTAGAATGAATTTGTTAAATATATTTTTTTAGCTAAATCGGCATTGCCGAAATCAACTATAATAATACCGTAGCTTGTATTTTCTTTGAAAGAATAATCCATAAGCAGACCGTTAAGGCTGTTAGCATATCCTTTAGGATGTCCTATTTTTCCATCACCACTTGTGCTGACAAAATTTAAAAACCAAGTATCCTCGTCTGCTTCGCAGTTTTCTAAGCCATCAACTACCGCCTCGTATTTGTCCTCAACTGAGTATTTATATCTATCCTGAACCCAATATCTGAATTCATCATTTACATATAATTCGTATGGGATATCCACTGGGGTCTTGTTGTCCTGCTCGGCCCAAATCATATTAAGTCCTGTCACTCCAGTGCCTGCGATATCATCAAATCTAGTTGCAAGCACCGCTCTACCTCTAGCCTCACCTAAAGTAGGTATATATTCTTCTGTAAACCAATAATCCTTGTTGGATGTAATCTCCTGATTTAGAAGCTTTTGAATCTCTTTTACATTAACCTCATCATCTTCTATTTTAAAATTTACAATTACTGTCTCATCATTATATTTCTGTAAAAATGTGTAGATATCTTTTGTCACATCCTCTAGATGAAGATAATCGGAAAATAGCCCTCCATCCACATGACAATTAGCAAAATTATGAACTAGCTTAATTCTGTGTTCCTTTTGGCTCTTATCAAGGGCAATTCTAAGATCCAAGTATCTATATCCATTGTCCAGCTGCTCATAAATACTTGTATCCTGACATCTCATTACGTAGCCAAGCATAACATACCTAGCTGCACTGTCGTGGGTGCCTGGTATGGTAATCTCAGACAAATAGGTGTCATCAGATAAGGACTCCATCCATCTGCTAGGATCATAATAGCCCGGCTGCATCCCCTGGTCACCCAGTTCATCTCCACCATTATTGTCATCACTAACAAATACCTGCACTAAAATCACAGATATTATAAGTATCATAATGCCACAAATTATTCTAAAAAATCGCCCCTTGCTCATATTGCCCCCTTTACATTTTATAAAAATATTTTAACATTCTTCCCTATCATTGTCTTTTAGTTTATCCACTAATTCAAAACTAAAATCATTGAATATTTCTATTCTCCCTTTCTTTTTATTTATGTTAAAATCATATTTGTGGTTCTTATTTTATGAGAATTTGAATTTCATAAGATGTTACTAAGACCTAATTTTACATATCAAATAGAGGTTTATAATGATAGAACGCAAAAGACTATTATCACTTGGATACTATAAAAAAGCTCCCTCTTTTACAGGGAGCGACAAAAATAAATGTTATAAAATAGAAAAAATCCATCCAGAAGAGACTGATGAAGATCTCTTTCAGGCCACCATCTGGCCTGGTCCCTACAGCTCCGAGAACACTCCCGATGAGGTGAAACAGAAAAACACTGCTCCATTCACCGAGGAGGGTCTTCAGGAATTGGTGGACTGGATGAATCAAATTGATATCTAAATTCTTAAGAGCTGGCCATCTTGCTAGCTCTTTTATTTGCGTACATAGCGCTATCAGCTCGCTTAACAACTGAGCGTAAATTACTATCTATAGAAGGAGCGTAGCTTGCAAATCCAATCGCTACTCCTATGTTAAATTTATAATCTCCTTCAACATTTTCAGTGTAAACCTTTGCAAGGAAAAGCTTCTTAAGTCTTTCTATATTAATATCCTTGCCTGATGGGATGATACAGCAGAACTCATCGCCACCTGTACGATAACAATCACCATATTTTCCAAATGTACTGCTGAATATATCGGCAACAACTGTAATATACTCATCACCAACATCATGACCATGCGTATCGTTGCATTCCTTCAATCCATTAGCATCTGCAACAATAGCTACCAAATCTTCCAACTCACCATTAGAATTAGCATAAGTTTCAAATGCATTTCTATTTAAAAGACCTGTCATGCTGTCTGTAAGTGCAAATAGCTCAAGCTGCTTTGCTCGGCGACCCTTTTCAATGAACTCGTATGTACCCTTTAACAAATCCCAAGCCAAGAGTACAAGGAACACAAGGAATAAATATCTGCCAAGCTGATCTGAATCACCAATTCGCTTGTAATAAGAAACAATATCAAATATAACGCCAAAAGCAAATAGTGTCAGACCAACCACACATACCTCCACGCGTCTTGTGTAGTTTTTATTAATCATCTTAATTACAACACCCACAACCACGTAAATGGTAGCAATAAATATCATTAGGTGAACATATGGTAAAGTCTCTCTATATTCTGCTATCTTTGTAAAATGCAAGAACGAAAGCACTATTAATTCCAGGCTAGACATAGTAATTATTATGTTCTTAATCCATTCATTTTTAAACTTCAGATAGCAATGGAAAAACAGCACAAAAGGCGGGATAACAAACATAAGACATAAGTAAGGAACCACCACTTCAACAATCTTATTTTTGAAAATCAAAGTAATTACGTCTGTCTCCATGAATGTCCATAGCCCAATGAACAAAGCAAAATATCCCAGATATATAAGCTCCTCGCCGATTTCCAGCTTCTTTTTCATAAAATGATAATAAACAATCAACGAAATACTTATTACAAGAATCAACATACTTGCAACAAATCGAGGCATGGACTTAACCATGATGTCATTGTACATATTGTATGAAGACCCTACTTGAAATAGGATTTCATCATCTGCCACCACGTCATAAATAGGTGTGACAATAACAGCGATATTAGTCATACGCTCATTTATATCAACAAAATGATAAGCAGAGCCTGTAGATGAAGACCAAATACCACCTGTCTGGGTAAATGAATAAATCATATTACCGCCATTATAAACTTCTACCTTTTTGTGGGATGTATAGAACATAAAGCCAGAATATTTATAATCTAGCTTTCTGAGATCAAATAGATACTCCGTAGAACCATCATCTAATTTAACAACAGCATATGGCTCAATATCTTTTGTAAAAGCATCTGTTTTATATCGTGAAATAGTAAAAAGATAGCAAACTATAACAGCTGCTAAGCAAATACCTATTAATGCTTTATTCAATTTGTCACAATAACAGGTCTTCTTAGCGCCCTTTGCCATACCGATACTCCAAATCGCCCATAAATCGTTACATCTAAAATGTTATATTTAATACGTTCACAGTTTTATAACATTTATATAGATATTAACATGGTTCTTGGAATATAGCAATAGAATCAGCCACTTTTGTTAACTTTTTAACGCTAATTGCAAACAAACCCTTTTATATAACTATATAATTTGTCAGTTCCTACAATATAGCTAAAGTGATTCTCATCTGGCAAAATCTGAAGTTGTGCATCTGGTATATATTTTGCGATTTTTACTGTCTCTTTTTCCTTGATGCAATCCTTCTCTCCTGCAAATATCATAGCAGGAACTGATATCCTACTCAGTTCTGCTGTGGAAATATCAGGCTCAGTAATCATCATAAGAGTCCTTAAGTCGCCTGTCTTTTTATACTCTTTTTTCATTTCCCTGAAATCCCTATGGTGGATTCCATCTGGTGTAAGATTAGCTCCGCAGCAAACTATTCCTGAAAGTAAAGAGCTTGCCTTTATAGCTACTAATAAAGCAATAATTCCTCCATCAGAAAATCCAATAAGATATGGCTTTTCAATATCGAGAGCATTGATAAGATTGATTACATCCTCCGCCATATCCTTATAGTGGTATTCCTTTGGAGTAGCGCTTTCTCCATAACCTCTTGAATCCATTGCATATACTGTATGATAATTGCTCATAGTCTCTGCCAATGCATCAAAAGTATGATGGTTGCCCTTATTTCCATGTATAAGAATAACCGGCGAACCCTCGCCGGTCTTTTCATAGCATATTACTTGTGAGTTAAGCTGAATATACATATTGTCCCCTTATTTATCAGTTATTATTTGTTGCTGATAACCTTCTTCATATCATAAAGTCCTGCTGGCTGTCCTACAATATACTTAGCAGCTTCAACAGCGCCCTTAGCAAATACGCTCTTTGAATAAGCTGTGTGCTTGATTGTGATAACCTCATCAAGACCTGCAAAAATAACTTCGTGCTCGCCTACAATATTACCGCCACGAACTGCTGAGATACCAATTTCCTTAACTGGTCTCTTCTCACGTCTATCAGCTCTGCCATAGCAATACTCATATTCATTGCCGAGAGCCTCATTACATGCATCTGCAAGCGCAAGAGCTGTACCGCTTGGCGCATCAAGCTTTTGATTATGATGCTTCTCAACTATTTCGATATCAAATCCTGCATCAGCAAATACCTGAGTTGCCTTTTTGCATAAATCAAATAATGTATTAATACCAAGAGACATGTTAGCGGAACGAAGTACTGGAACTGATTTACAAGCCTCATCAACGTGCTTGAGCATATCGTCAGTCAATCCAGTTGTGCAAAGAATAACAGGCTTGTTATTAGCTACACAGTAATCAAGTAATCCATCGATTGCTGCTACATTTGAAAAATCAATAATAGCATCAAAGTCTTCCTTAACCTCAGCAATAGAGTCATAAACAGGATAACTGTTATCGATTCCCTTGAACTTATCTACACCTGCAACTATCTCAACATCTGCATCAGCAGCACAAATGTCAGTAATAACTCGTCCCATATGGCCATTACAGCCGTGCATAACTACTCTTGTCATTGTTCACCTCAACCTAAAAAGCTAATATTGTTAGTAAATGTCTCAAGCCTGCTCTCAAACTCATCATTTCTAGAATGACTTCGCTTGCTCTTGCTAGCTTTATAAGCACTTTTATCCTCGTACATCGCCTTGTCTGCTCTCACAACTGCTGCGTCAAAATCATCTCCCGGCTTATAAGGATAGATTCCAAATGAACAAGTATAAGGTGTCTCAGTAAGCTTTTCTTTTACAAGCTCAACAAGCTCCTTCGCCTCATCCTCCGTAGCCTTAATGCCAAGAATCATAAACTCATCTCCTCCCGTACGGTAAAGGATGAATTTGTTAGTCTTTACACTTCGAACTACTTCTGCAAAAGTAAGTAGCGCAATATCTCCCGCCTTGTGACCATAATTATCATTAATAAGCTTCAGATCATTAAGATCCATAGAGATAATCATCATGTCCAGCTTGGAATATCTATTGGCATCAGAATAAAAGCATCTTCTCTTGTAGCATCTAGATACAGAATCTACATTGTATCTCTCTGCATATATGTAAATATATAGGAATACAACACCAACAATGCTTGATTCCATTGTGCAGTTTGGGAATATTTTTTCCTCTTCTAGGATGACTCCCACACATACTGCAAAAAGCATAAATAGAATCACAGTGGCATCATTTTGATATCCATCAAACCATTTATGTATGCACGCTAAAAGTGTGACCACAATATAAGAAGCAGCCTGTATGAAAATAATATTTCCAATTGGTCCTCTTATAAATTGATTGTCAGCAGTAAAGGAATAAATCCTACTGCTAAACGGAGCTAAGCATACCACTACACTAGCGATAACAAATGGTATTAACAGCAATTTTTTATTAAGATTTGTGTGATCTCTAATGATTATTAGAAGCACAAAATACTCTGACAGCCCCTGAGTAATGTACTTTACATTTTTAACCAAATAGCGTATAGCTAGTGGCTCAGCCAATGTATCAAGATACATATCTACAGCAGCGGCTGCAAGAGAAATCATTACCGCTACGACCAACTTAATAAATTGTGTCCTTAACTTTGGGTCAAATGATCGCATAGCGATAATAAACAGTAGCATGCCCACACATGTGAGAAATCCAATGTATGTGCCGCCATCAATCCCCAATACATTTTCCATGCAATTCCCCCTGAATTACTACTTGCGAATACCAGCTCTCTTTCTCATAAGAGGATCAAGGATTCTCTTTCTGATTCTGAGTGACTCCGGTGTTACCTCCAAAAGCTCATCTACATCGATGAAGTCAAGAGCCTGCTCCAAGCTAAGAATTCTAGGTGGAACAAGTGTAAGTGCCTCATCTGCTGAAGATGAACGTGTATTTGTAAGGTGCTTCTTCTTGCATACATTAAGCTCGATATCTTCTGCACGTGAGCTCTGACCAATAACCATTCCTGAGTAAACCTTCTCGCCTGGTCCAATGAAAAGTGTACCACGTTCCTGAGCTGAGAAAAGTCCGTAAGTTACTGATTCACCAGTCTCAAATGCAATAAGAGATCCCTGCTTACGATAAGCAATGTCGCCCTTATAAATCTCATATCCGTCGAAAATTGTATTGATTATACCATTTCCTTTTGTATCTGTCATGAATTCTCCACGATATCCAATAAGACCACGTGAAGGAATCTTGAACTCAATTCGTGTAAATCCACCAGTAATTGGTGTCATATTCTGAAGCTCGCCCTTTCTCTGAGAAAGCTTTTCGATAACTGCTCCTGTAAATTCATCTGGAACATCTACATAAGCACGCTCCATTGGCTCAAGCTTGTGGCCCTTCTCATCTGTCTTGTAAAGAACCTCAGCCTTTGATACAGCAAACTCAAATCCTTCACGACGCATGTTCTCAATAAGAACTGAAAGGTGAAGCTCACCACGTCCTGAAACCTTGAGAGAATCAGGAGAATCTGTATCCTCTACTCTAAGTGAAACGTCTGTATTTAACTCTTTCATAAGACGCTCTCTAATGTGACGTGAAGTAACGTACTTACCTTCCTGACCAGCAAGCGGGCTATCATTTACAATGAAATTCATTGAAATAGTAGGCTCAGAAATCTTCTGGAATGGGATAGGATTTGGAGCATCTACTGCGCAAATTGTATCACCAATATGAATATCAGCAATACCTGAAATAGCAACGATTGAACCAATATTAGCCTCGTTAACATCTACTTTTTCAAGTCCATCATATTCAAAAAGCTTTGAAATGCGGACCTTATTATTCTTCTCTGGGTCATGAGCATTGACAACTACCGCATCCTGGTTCACCTTGATAGAACCGTTCTCTACCTTACCGATACCAATACGACCTACGTACTCGTTGTAGTCGATTGTAGAGATAAGCACCTGTGTAGGAGCCTCTGGATCACCAGTTGGAGCTGGAATATAATCGATGATAGTCTCAAATAAAGCTGTCATATCCTTGTGCTCATCGCTTAAGTTCTTAATGGCAAAGCCTTCCTTAGCGCTGGCATAAATAAATGGGCAATCAAGCTGCTCATCAGAAGCATCAAGATCCATGAAAAGCTCTAATACTTCATCGATAACCTCATCAGGTCTAGCCTCTGGTCTATCAATTTTGTTAATACATACAATAACTGGTAAATCAAGGTCAAGAGCCTTCATAAGAACGAACTTTGTCTGTGGCATTGCACCTTCGAATGCATCTACTACAAGAACAACACCGTTAACCATCTTAAGAACACGCTCTACCTCGCCACCGAAATCAGCATGACCTGGTGTATCAATAATATTAATCTTAGTATCCTTATAATATACAGCTGTATTCTTTGAAAGAATTGTAATACCACGCTCACGCTCAATATCATTTGAGTCCATGACACGCTCTGCAACTTCCTGATTCTCTCTGAATACACCTGACTGCTTTAAAAGCTCATCAACAAGTGTGGTTTTACCATGATCTACATGGGCGATAATCGCAATATTTCTAATATCTTCTCTACTCTGAACTGCCATAATAATCTCTTTCTACTGCAAAACTTTAGTTACAGTAAAAACCCCAAAACGCTTTAAAATTTATTTGATAGGCACGAGTACCTCTTTGCCACCCATGTATGGGCGAAGTGCCTCAGGGATAGCTACGGAGCCATCCTCACGTAAGTTGTTCTCAAGGAATGCGATAAGCATACGTGGTGGAGCAACAACTGTGTTGTTAAGTGTGTGTGCGAAGTACTTGCTTCCGTCTGCACCCTTAACACGAATCTTAAGACGACGAGCCTGTGCATCTCCAAGATTTGAGCAGCTACCAACCTCGAAGTACTTCTTCTGACGTGGTGACCATGCCTCTACGTCACATGACTTAACCTTGAGATCTGCAAGGTCTCCTGAACAGCACTCAAGAGTACGAACAGGAATATCAAGACTTCTAAATAAATCAACTGTGTTCTTCCAGAGAACATCATAGTATTTCTTAGACTCTTCTGGCTTACATACTACGATCATCTCCTGCTTCTCGAACTGGTGGATACGATAAACACCACGCTCTTCGATACCGTGAGCGCCCTTTTCCTTACGGAAGCATGGGCTGTAGCTTGTAAGTGTATAAGGTAAGTTAGCCTCATCGTTAAGTGTATCGATAAACTTACCAATCATAGAGTGCTCTGATGTACCGATAAGGTAAAGGTCCTCGCCCTCGATTTTGTACATCATAGCATCCATCTCTTCAAATGACATAACACCAGTTACTACGTTTGAACGAATCATGAAAGGTGGAATACAGTATGTAAATCCTCTATCAATCATGAAATCACGTGCATAAGAGATAACTGCTGAGTGAAGACGAGCAATATCTCCCATGAGGTAATAGAAACCATTACCTGCTACCTTTCCAGCTGCATCCATATCGATACCATTGAATCTCTCCATGATATCTGTATGGTAAGGAATCTCAAAATCAGGAACTACTGGCTCACCAAACTTTTCGATTTCAACATTGCAAGAATCGTCTGGACCGATTGGAACTGAAGGATCGATAATGTTAGGAATCTTCATCATAATTTCCTCAACCTTATCTGCAAGCTCCTTCTCAACTGGCTCTAAGTCCTTAATCTTCTGCTTGAGGTCAGCCACCTCAGCCTTAACAGCCTCAGCCTCGTCCTTCTTGCCCTGTCCCATAAGAGCACCAATCTGCTTTGCAGCCTGATTCATCTTAGCTCTCATGTCATCAGCTTCCTGCTGAGCAGCACGTCTCTTATCATCAAGCTCGATGACCTCATCTACGAGGCCAAGCTTGTGTTCCTGAAATTTCTTTTTGATGTTTTCCTTTACTGCGTCTGGATTCTCACGCAAAAACTTAATGTCTATCATCTTATTTCTCCTAGTTCTATAACCTTAGTTCTTTTTTCCAATCTTACATTTAAAGATGTACCAAAGCTGTGTAGCAATGAAGATTGAAGAATATGTACCTGCAATTACACCAGCAAGAAGTGGTAATGCGAACTCTCTGATTGATGAAACACCAAGGATGAGAAGCATAAGTACCATGATTGCTGTTGTAATAGATGTAGAAATTGAACGTGAAAGTGTCTGTGACAATGACTCATTACATAACTCCTTAAGTGTCTCTGGAGTCTCTGTTCTGATTGCCTTGTGGTTTTCACGAATTCTATCAAATACAACGATTGTATCGTTGACAGAGTAACCAATTACTGTAAGCATACATGCGATAAATGCAGCACCTACTGAAATACGAGCAAATGCATAAAGTGAAAGTACAATAAGTACGTCGTGTACAAGTGCAATGATTGCAGATGATGCAAATCTAAGATCCTTAAATCTGAACCAGATATAAAGAAGCATAAAGAATACAGCAACAATTACTGCGATCATTGACTGAGAACGCATCTCGCCTGAAATTGTAGAACCAATATTCTGAGAAGTGATTGATTCTTCTGTAACGCCGTAGTTAGTCTCAAGCATTGTATTAAGTGCTGTTCTCTCATCAAGTGAAAGTGTACGAGTCTTGAAGATTACCTGATTTGTACCATCAACTGTACTCTTCTGAACTGTGCCGTTACCGATTACCTTCTGAATATCAGGAATAATCTGATTGTTGATTACATCATCAGTCTGTGGAGTTGCAAAATCTACTGTTGTAGAAGCACCACCCATGAACTCAAGGGAGTAGTTAAGTCCGCTGCCGTTCTTAGCCTTGAATACACCCATTGAGATAAAGCCTGCTGCAATTATAAATACTGAGATACCAATGAAAATTGCCTTTTTGCCGACGAAGTCGAACTTTGTAGGCTCCTTAGCCTTGCCGTATGCCTTAGCATTTCTGATGCCGATAGCATAGAAAGCATTAATAAGGATTCTTGTAATAACAAGTGCTGTAAACATTGATAAGATAACACCAAGTGCAAGAGTGATAGCAAATCCCTTTACAGAACCTGATCCAAGGAAGCCAAGCACTGCTGCTGCAATAAGTGTTGTGATATTTCCATCAAGGATAGCTGAAAGAGCCTTAGAGAAACCTGTCTCAATAGCTGAGATTACAGGACGGCCTGCTTTGATTTCCTCGCGAACACGAGCGAAACAAATAACATTGGCATCAACAGCCATACCAATTGAAAGAATCATACCAGCGATACCTGGAAGTGTAAGTGTAATATCAAATGCCTTTAAGATGCTAACAAGCATTACTGTATAAAGTGCAAGTGCAAGTGAAGCAACTACACCTGGTACTAAATACATAACGATTAAGAAAAGCATTACAACAAGAAGACCAATACCACCTGCAATAAGCGATGTCTTAAGCGCATCTGAACCAAGCTGAGCACCAACAACCTGTGACTCTAACTCCTGAAGCTCAATATCAAGTCCACCGATACGAATATATGAAGCAAGCTTCTCAGCCTCAGCATAATCACTCATTCCGTTGATTACACAGTTACCATCTGTGATAGCTGCCTGAACTGTAGGAACTGATACGAATTTACCATCATAGTAAATTGCAATTGACCAGCCATTAGCAAATGCCTTTGAAGTTGCATCAGCAAATGCCTTTGTGCCTGCATCATCAAACTTAAGCTCAACAACATACTCAGTAGCACCTGTTGTCTTGTCCTGTTCTGTACCAGCCTGAGAGCTTCTGACATTCTTACCTGTAGCAATTACTGAGCCATTATCAATAAGTGTCTGGATATCATAGTTTAATGTACCCTGAATGTCACCATTCTCGTCTCTACCTGTTGTAGTGTAATTGGCATTACCCTGGTCATCATACTGCATAATGAAGTAAAGAGTACCTGGTGTACCAAGCTCCTTAAGAAGAGCATTAGCATCTGTAACACCTGGAATCTCAACAGTGATTCTCTTGTCTCCTACACGGTAAACATTAGCCTCTGTAGTAGAGCTCTCCTCACCAAGGTCATTCTCAATACGCTGCTGGAGCTTAAGAATTGTATCATTCATCTGCTCATCAGTAGGTTTGTCACCAATTGCCTCATATGTAATACTAACGCCACCATCTAAATCAAGCCCCAACTTTAAGCTGTCAGCATTATACTTAGCCATCTTAGCCTTCTGTGCATCTGTGGCATCTGCTCCCAACTTAAGACTTGTGTCGTTAGCCTTAATAGTTCCCTGAACTACAGTCATTGCATAATATCCCAGTAATCCGAGACATAAAACAAATGCTATAAGCCAGGCAATCCCCTGTCCTTTTTTTAATCGTTTCATGTTTATTCTCCTATTTCCTTTTATTTGTCAGCAAAGCTGACCAAAGGGTTATTCTCCCTTTATTTCTGCTTCCTTAACTTTCAGTGCGATAGCACATTCAACACGCTTCTTCTGAAGCTCGCAACCTACATGGTAATTGCCAAGAATGCTGCCTGTGAAGTTGAATGCATTAGCTGCACATCCACCGCTACAATAGAATCTTGCAAAGCACTCTCTACACTCTGGCTTAGCATATACGTTGCAGTGCTTGAACTCATTGACAACGTCCTTCTTCTGAACGCCGTGCCATACATCACCTAAACAGAAGTCTGTGTTACCAACAAACTGGTGACATGGATAAAGCTCTCCTGTAGGTGTAACTGCCATGTACTCTGTACCTGAGCCGCAACCAGAAAGTCTCTTGTATACACAAGGACCGCCCTCCAAATCAATCATGAAGTGGAAGAAATTGAAATCCTCATCTGTGCCCTTGCGACGCATCATCTCTGCAGCAAGCTTGTCATATTCTTCAAAAAGCTTTGGCAAATCCTCTTCGCGGATAGCGTAGTCATCAGTCTCCTGAGCAACTACTGGCTCCACTGAAATCTGCTTAAAGCCTTCGTTAGCTAGATGAATTACATCCTCTGAAAAGTCTAGGTTGTTTCTAGTGAATGTACCTCGGATGTAGTATTTGTCCTGATTTCTAGACTCTGCCAACTTTTTAAACTTAGGCATTATGAGCTCATAGCTTGGTGCGCCCTTCTTGAATGGACGCATGAGATTGTGAATCTCTGGACGGCCATCGCAGCTGAGAACTACATTGGCCATCTCCTTGTTAGCAAATTCCTGAATCTCGTCATTTAAAAGAACTCCGTTAGTAGTAAGTGTGAAACGGAAGTTTTTGTCATGCTCCTTCTCAATGGAACGACCATAAGCCACAAGGTCCTTGACTACCTGCCAGTTCATAAGTGGCTCACCACCAAAGAAATCTACCTCAAGATTTCTTCTGCTGCCTGAATTAGCAACAAGGAAATCAAGTGCCTGCTTACCAACTTCAAATGTCATAAGCTCACGCTTGCCTGTGTGGTACTCGCCTTCCTCTGCGAAGCAATATTTACATGCCAAATTACAATCATGTGTGATATGTAAGCAAAGAGCCTTAACTACTGTAGGTCTTGCAGTAAAATCTGCAATACGTGGCTCGTAATTATCCTCTGTGAATAGGGACTTGTCCTCAATCAGGCTCTCAATCTCTGATTTGATCTGTAGAAGCTCCGCCTCAGAAACCTCACTGTGGGATTCCTTCATAGAAGCTAAAGCTGCATCCCCGCCTTGCTTTTGCCAGAAAGCAAGAAAATCGTATGTTACTTCGTCAACAACGTGAATAGCTCCGCTGTTAACATCTATGACAACGTTGTAACCGTTGTTTTTAAACTGGTGTATCACTAAAAAAATGTCCTTTCATAAACGCACAATAGACCGTTCCCTAATAATAGAATTAATAAGGACCGGTCTGAGCGTTAAATATAACTAAATTTAAGTCTGTGATTAGTTCTTGTGCTCACAGCTCTGATTTCCAACTGTGCAAGATGTCTTGCAAGCTGACTGGCATGATGTCTGGCACTCGCCGCATCCGCCTTCCTTTACTGTATTCTGTAATCTCTTAGTGTTGAGAGTCTTAATGTGTTCCATATTCATATCTCCTTTATTTTTAAAATCGGGCATAGGCCCAAAAACTAGCATAAATTATACTACAGCTTAGGTAAAATATAAAGCCTTTCTATTCAGCAGATTCTTCTGTTGCATCTTCTTGAACTGCCTCATCATCTGTGACTTCCACATCCTCTACAAGTGGTGGCTCCTCAAATGATACTACACAGTTTTCAACAAGATAATCCAAAGCCTTTTCTGTTCTGTAGGCTAACTCAAAATATCTGCTTCCCTCATATCCTTCTACTGAAAAATCTTCATAGAATGAATCTGCATCTGTATATCTCATCTTAGTGTAGACATTCTTAATGAATTTATCATACTCATCATCTATTTGGATATCTTCTGCATCAGCTATAGCCTCTAAAATAAGCTCTGTCTTAGTAGATTCTCTAACGTTATCTTTTAAGTTAGCAATGACTTCTTCGTAGTCATATCCAGCTGAAGTGGCATATTCTTCCATGGTAGTGCCCATTGCTTCATACTGCTTTTCCTGCATATTGATAATCATATCTACTCTAGCCTGAAGCAAGTCCTCTGGTACTTCCTTAACCGTACCAATATTGCCATTTTCAATGGCATTCAATATAGCTGTCTCTTTGTCGTTGGCCAATGAAGTCTCAAGATTGTCCCTGTACGCCTTTTCAAGGGCTGCTACATATTCATCTACTGTACTATAGCCCTGAATCTTCTCAGCAACTATATCATCTGTAAGCTTATCCTTTGAATCAATGGAATTGGCAATGTAATTAATCTGGAATGTAAAGACAACTGTCTGTCCAGCCAAATCAGGGCTGTTGTATTCCTCTGGGAAAGTAACCTCGTAAGCTACCTCCTCACCGACCTCATGGCCTACAAGTCCTGCTGTAAAACCAGCAATATATCCAGTCTTTTCGGTTGCTGATGAATTGTTAGCTATATCAATCATCTGATCCTCGGCAGAACCACGATCAAAAGCAACTCCATCCTTAGATCCAACGTAGTCTACATTTACTATAGAATCTTCCTCGACAGTTGTAAGGGAATCATCTGGAATAAAGATGGCCTGCTGCTGAATTGAATTATCTACAAATGAAGCAAATCCTTCTTCCGTAAATTCATAATTATTGTAAAGAGTAATCTCCATACCCTTGTACTGGCCGAGCTCAACTAGGTCGCTAGCCTTATATTTTATTTCCTTTTTGCAGGCTACTGCTGAAACTGCAAGTGCCCCACAAAGTAATACTGTAAAAAGCTTTTTTTTCATAGCTTATCCTCCTAAAGCGCTTTTTGTAGTTTACCATAAGAAAAAAAGCCCTGCAAGTTTAGTAGTAATTTACTTAGCACAAAAATAATGGCTATTGACCAGACTCATTTATGGTTGTATTATTTATATATGTCTGGAAACGTTTCCAGTAACGTTTCCAGAACTACAACAGAAAGGAATAGTTATGACAATAAAAGATATTGCCAGGCTTGCAGGCGTTAGTGTTAGCACCGTTTCAAGAGTGCTTAACAATCATCCTGATGTCAGTCAGGATGCTGTCAAAAAAGTCATGGCTATTGTGAACAAATACAATTATATCCCCAATACCAGCGCAAGAAATCTGGGCATGTCCTCTTCCGACAACATCGGTGTTATAATGCGAGGAATTTCCAACCCCTTCTATACTAAGATCATCACCGCCATTGGGGATAAAATAGAGAAATCAGGTTACACCATGGTAATGCAGCAAATATCCACCGATGAGGATGAACTGAGAGTGGCCGCCATGATGGAAAAAGATAAGCGTCTTCAGGGGCTCATCTTATTAGGTGGACATCTCAATTACACCAAAGAACAGGTAGCCTCCATCGGAGTTCCATTTGTCTGCTGCACCTTTAGCAATGAATATGGAAATCTAAACAGTGACCAGTACTCCAGCGTCTGTATCGATGATGAGGCCACCGCCTTTTCCGCTGTTGAACAGTTATATAAGAGGGGACACAAAAAAATAGCTGTTCTTCTATCAGCTGTGGACGACGGCTCTGTCAGCCAAGTTAGATACGCCGGATACAAGCGAGCGCTTAAGGAATTTAATATCCCCGAGGATGATAATCTCATCATCCAGATTCACAGTTTTAACATTGCTGACGCGTATCATGAAATGAGTAAATGGTTAGATAAAGGCATTGATTTTTCTGCCCTGTTTTGCATTTCTGACAATATGGCCATGGGCGCCATGAAAGCGCTCCGAGATGCTAAAAAGATTGTTCCTGATGATGTAGCTGTTATTGCTATAGATGGTATCGAGGCATCCGAATATACCAATCCAGTTCTTAGCACCCTATGTCAGCCAATGGAACATATTGGCATCAAGGCCGTAGATGTACTTGTTGACATTATTGATAATGAAGGGCCACATCAGCATTTAACATTACCTACTACCCTTCGAGAAGGAGAAACTCTTAGATAATTTTTAAGAATGGAGATTATTAATATGAAAAGAAGTAGCGGAATTCTATTTCCAATTTCATCTTTGCCATCCCCTTATGGAATAGGTACATTTGGCAAAGCAGCATACGAATTTGCAGACTTTTTAAAAGCTGCCGGACAGAAATATTGGCAGGTGCTTCCTCTAGGCCCTACCAGCTACGGCGATAGCCCATACCAGAGCTTTTCTACCAATGCTGGTAATCCTTATTTTATTGATTTGGATATGCTCATTGAGGATGGTCTCCTTACAAAGGAAGATGTCAAAAAGGAAAAATGGGGAACAAACCCTAGATATGTGGACTATGGTCAGATTTATATAAGCCGTTTTAAGGTTCTTGAAAAAGCAAAGGAACGGGGCTACAAAAACCTAATAAATGAAATCGGTGGCTTCGTAGATGACAACCCTTGGGTAGAAAACTATGCACTATTCATGGCACTTAAAAAGCATTTCAACATGATTAGCTGGCAGGAATGGCCAGAGGAAGACATTCGTCTCCATGACAAAGATGCAGTTTTAAAATACAAAATGGAATTGTCTGATGATATGGAATTCTACATATTTATTCAATATCTTTTCTTCAAACAGTGGGACAAGCTCAAAAAATATATTAATGATTTGGGCATAGAAATAATTGGAGACCTTCCAATATATGTAGCCCTAGACTCATGTGATGTATGGGCAGAGCCTCAGTTCTTCAGCCTAGACGATAAGAATTATCCTGTTGAGGTAGCTGGAGTTCCACCAGATTATTTTAGTGCCGATGGACAGCTTTGGGGCAATCCATGCTACAACTGGGATGCTATGAAAAAAGATGGCTACCGCTGGTGGCTTCGCCGTATTGAGGGCGCCGTAAAGCTATATGATGTACTTAGAATCGATCACTTCCGTGGCTTTGATGAGTACTGGGCAGTTCCAGCTGGAGAGTCTACCGCTAGAAATGGTCAGTGGAAGCCAGGTCCTGGCATGGATTTAGTAGGTCTATTATCTTCTACCTTCCCAAAGACCGAGTTTATTGCTGAGGATTTAGGCCAGCCATCGCCTACTGTTGTAAAGCTTCTAAATGACAGCAAATGGCCTGGTATGAAGGTACTTGAATTTGCATTTGACTCTGGTGAAGCTAACAACTACCAGCCTCATACCTATGACAAGAATTGCATCTGCTACACCGGCACCCACGACAATGCCACAGTTATGGAATGGTATCAGACAGCCAAAAAAGCTGACAGAAAATATGCAAAAGAATACCTCGGCATTTCTCGCTTTGAAAAATTTAACTGGGGAATGATTAGAGGCGGAATGAGCTCTGTAGCTGTACTTTTTGTAGCTCAAATGCAGGATTATCTGGGACTTGGCAAGTTCAATCGTATTAATGTACCTGGAACCAAAAGCGGCAACTGGCAGTGGCGCCTTTTGAAAAATGAGCTTTCAGATGAGCTTGCAGAGAAAATTTTACAGTTAGTACACATGTATGAGCGATAATCACATTTTGTTACAAATAATTTCACAATTATTTTGCAGTGTTTTTTATAACCTTATGATATAATGTCCCTGTTGCTTAACTCAAAGGACATAAATGTAATTCAGAAAGGACAAATCATTATGAAGGTTTTAAAATCACTTGCAAGCTTAGCACTTTCACTAGCGCTTGTAATCACAGCTTTTGCTATCGTACCACCAATCGATGCTAAGGCCGCTGGTTCGGTTGCAATCGGTAGTGTTCTTATCCAGGGCTCTGATGTTGTTATTGCTACAACAGGTGCTACCGGTTCAGATGATGGACTTTTCCATCTAGTTGCTTCCGATGTTAACGAAAGCGCTCCTGTAGGAATAGATGTTGCTCAGGCACCTGCTGCTTCAGGCACTACATTTTCAGTACCTCTCAACAAGGGAGCTGCTGAATCAGTTCTCTTCAAGAAATTCACTGTATGTGTAATGTCTGGTGGAGCTTTAAAGCCTGTTTCAAACAGTATGTTTATTTTAAATCCAGAGGCTGCTGCACAGGCTGGTGCGCGCCGTATGGATAGATCAAAAAAGGGTATTCTTCCAGCACTTGAAGGATATCAGCTTGGCAAATGTCAGCCAAAGGATTTAGGTTGTACACAGGTCAATCTTACTCTTCCACTTTCTTGGATTACTGGTGGTTCTGGTATTCCTTGGAACTACAATGGCAAGACATATAATTTCGAGACAGCTAGACTTTCAGCTTATGATATTTCACTTAAGAAGTTTAATGAGCAGGGATGTCAGGTTTCAGTTATTATCGTGGTAGATGCAGCTGCTGATGGCAGATTCATCAGCCCATATTCAATGGATCAGCTTGGTCTCCACAACTATTACGGATTAAATGCATCAACAAAAGATGGCGTAGAGCTTCTTGCTGCTGCATCATCATATCTTGCTAATCGTTGGTGCGGAAGAGGCTACGGTCAGGTAGACAACTTCATCATCGGTAATGAGGTTAATGCTTACACTATGTGGAACTACATGAACTGCGGTTCTCACGAAGCATTTGTTAGAGAATATGCTAATGCATTCCGTGTAATCTATAACGGTATTAAGTCTGAGAATTCAACAGCAAATGTTTACACTTGTATCGATCATCAGTGGGCTAGACCAGAAGCTGGTTATTACATGAGTGGTAAGGGCTTCCTTTCATCATTCAACTCATATATCAAGAGTCAGGGTAACATTGACTGGAGATTGGCTCACCACCCATACAACTCACAGCTTTCAGATCCTTGCGCTTGGTTAGGCGCAGGTGCACCACATAACCAGAATGCTTCTTATGTAACTGTTTACAACTTCGATGTACTTACAGATTACTTATCAACACCTGATTTACTTTCTCCATCTGGAGCAGTCAGAAGTGTTAAGATTTCTGAGGTAGGTTACACAAGTGCATATGGTCAGGAACAGCAGGCAGCTTCTATTGTCTATGCTTACCTTGTAGCTATGAATAATAGATTTGTAGACGGTATCGTTCTCTCAAGAGAGACAGACCATGCTGACGAAATTGCTCAGGGTCTTGCTTACGGTATCTGTAATGTAGATGCATCTAGAAAGATGGCATACTCATGGTACCAGAGTGCAGATAATCCAAATACAATTGCCCAGGCTAGTGCAATTGCTGGCGTAGATTTAATGTCACGCATAACACCTAGATAACATAGATAAAACCAGTGCTTTTTAGCACTGGTTTTCTTTTACTTAAATATCTTACCTGATGCAACATCAACCACTCCTTTTGTGGTAATGCGTAATTCCGGAATCACCGGAAGGGCTGTAAAGCTTAATGTCATAAATGGATCAATACCCTTATTAGCTCCTAGTTCATAGGCTGCTAAGTGAATTTCTTCTAAATGCTTTTTTGCCATATCAGAGCTTTCTTCACTCATCAAACCTGCTACCGGAAGGGGATATGACGCCTTTACCTTTCCATCAGCCCACACAACCATTCCTCCACCTATATCTTTAAGTGCATTTATAGCATGTGCCATATCCTTTTCACTTACACCTATAGCTATAATATTGTGAGCATCATGGGCTACTGATGTAGCAATAGCACCCTTTTTCATGCCATATCCATTAACAAATCCTATGCCAATGTGGCCGGTGTTTTTGTGTCTTTCTACCACTGCAACTTTCAGTATATCCTGATCTATATTAATCCCCTCAGATAGCCCCTCTCTCGTGGTATAAAGCTGTCCAGGAACCAGACCTATTATAGGAAGCTTGCCCTTATTCTCAAGCATTTCTTCTGTAATAAGGGGCATATGAAAGGTATCATGTGATTTTTTAATCAAATCATCTGGAATATGACTCTTGCATTTTAGCTTAAGAGCCTCATCTGTAATTTCTATTCCATTTTTGTAAACAGCACCTACTCTGGCATCATTTATATCCTCAAGCACAATAAAATCTGCAAGGAATCCTGGAGAAATAGCCCCTCGGTCTCTCAATCCAAAATATGCTGCTACATTGTAGGATGCCATCTTATAAGCTATAGCAGGGTCCGCGCCCAGCTTAATTGCCTTTCTAATAATAGCGTCTATATGCCCCTCCTCCATAATGTGATTTATATGCCTATCATCTGTGCAAAACATGCTTCTGGATGCATAAGGCTCCTGACACAATCCAATCAGGTCCGCTAGGTTTTCAGCAGCTGTACCCTCACGAATCATTATCCATACACCAAGCCCCATTTTTTCCAGCGCCTCTTCTAATGAGGCACATTCATGATCAGATAAAACACCTGCGGCTATATAGCTTACCAATTTCTGGCCTGTTACCATAGGGGCATGTCCATCTATTAGCATGTCTTTTTTTATAGCTGAATAGGATTTATCTAAAACTGATGGATTCCTGCCTACCACACCATCTACATCCATAAGCTCTGCCATGCCCTTGACTCTATCTCTGCCATAGAACTGTTCCATATCCGATGCCATAATAACAGCACCTGCCTCATCGTATTTACAAGATGGGACACATGATGGAATCATAAAGAAAACATCCATAGGCAGCCCCTCTGTGGCCTCAAGCATGTAGTTAATTCCATCTATCCCCATTACATTTGCTATCTCATGAGGATCTGTTATAACTGCAGTAGTCCCGTGCTTAATAGACTCTTTTACAAATATCTCAGGAACAACGGTTGTGCTCTCGATGTGAATGTGGGCATCAATAAATCCAGGCACAATAGTCTTGCCTGTCATGTCTATCTCCTGTGCACCTGAGTACTTTCCAATCCCCGCAAAGGTACCACTTGAAATAGCAATATCTCCCGATTTAAATCGATTAGTAAATACATCAAGAAAGTTAGCATTCTTTAATACAAGCTCCGCCTTTACTTCCCCTGAGGTCACCTGCAAAAAATGCTCATACTCATCTCTTGTCATGCTCTTCTGTTGATATCTCATTAACCTCTCCTATTAATTATTTCCCCTAAAAAACATCCCTTTTATATTCTAAAAAAGCTCAAGGGCAAACTGCTCTTGAGCTTAAATTATTTCGTGAAGGCAGAAAAAATATCTATCCCTGCTGCCATCTTTTTTAAATCAGAAAGATGCTCACGCATGTATTTTTCCAATTCATTTACTTCGATTGCTGCAAATCCATTATTGTTGAGAATCTTACATTCTGGAATACGTCCTTCAGCATCTCTAACCCCATCAGAAAAGGTCACAAAGGCATACTTTTGCCCCTTGTCGTTCTGGCAAACTGCTGAAACTGACATATTAAGTTCACCATGATTTTCCTTCATAACCCCTCCAATCAAACTAAGCTTGCTTTACTGCTGCGATCTCACTTTCAAGCCATTCAACCACGGCATCTAGGCCCTCGCCAGTCTTACCACTGACGAAGAAAATCTTTGCATTTGGATTTAGCTTTAAAATTCTCTCAGTAACTTTTTCCTTACTAAAATCAAAATAATCCAAAGTATCGATTTTGTTAATCAAAACCACATCGCTAACCTCAAACATAAGTGGGTACTTAAGTGGCTTGTCATCTCCCTCTGGAACAGAAAGAAGCATGAGATTTTTATTGGCTCCCACATCAAACTCTGCTGGGCACACTAAATTACCAATATTTTCAAGTATAAGTAAATCCAAACCAGTAGTATCGTACTCAGAAAGCGCACGGCTAGTCATATCTGCATCAATATGGCAAAGTCCCATGTTGTGAATCTGAATAGACTCAACGCCTGTGGCATCTGCTACACGCTGGGCATCAATACTAGTCTCTATATCCACGTCCATCTCGCCAATTTTATATTTATCCTTCATGCGATTAATAATTGCAGAAAGAGTAGTTGTCTTTCCTGAACCAGGTCCTGACATTACATTTACAAAAAAAGTCCCCTGCTTCTTCATCTGCTCTCTAATAGATGCAGCTGCAGCTTCGTTTTCTGCGAATACGCTCTCTCCTATTTCAATCACTTTTACTTCAGACATTATTAATACTCCTAAAAAAATAAAGTTAGAATCCCTCTTAAGATTCTAACTTATATTATAGACTATATTGCAGTTAAAAGACCACCTTAAATTCTGAGCCCCCACCGATGCCATTATCGGTAATCAGCTTAGCCTGATGAAGCTCCACTATATCCCTAACGCTAGTGATAATAGGATCGGCGTAAGGAGTGCCCTTGCCATCGTCCTTAATGGAAATAGTAGGGCCATCGCTGGTGTATACCTTTACCCAAATATGTCCACCCTCCTCATTATATTTAATAGAGTTTTCCACAAGATTAAATACTACCTCTTCCAGGTTCTCCTTGCTGCCAAAAACACTACACCGTTCTCCTGAAAAAGACAATGAAATATTAGCCTCCTTGGCCTCGCCATCTAATTTTGAAATACAATCCCCAACAAGATTAGACAACTCCAGAGCCTCGAAAACTGGTTCTTCCGCTTTATTCATAACATAGTTCTCCGTGTCCAAAAAGTTATATTGCGTAACATTATAGTAACATTTTCGTAACATTTAGGATTATAACACAGTTAAACTATTCTGGCAAATATAGGTCTAAAGGCTGAAAAACTGGGAGAAATACCCTTAAGAAAAAATTACAAAAATATAAAAAGCCGACACCAATGTGTCGGCATAATATTCGGGGAGTGCGACCAAAGTTGCCCCTGGTCGCTGAGTTATGAAAAATTTGGTATTAGCTTTTCGCTAGTACGATGTATAATATACCACGACCTAAACGTTTTCGCAAGAAAAAATTACAAAAAAAATTGTATTTTTTTGTATTCACCTGATAGGATTTTTTGTTGATTATTTAGGGCTTTCCACCACTTTTTTACTCACTTGTGGTGAGCCAATCACTTTTAATCAATAGTTATCATAAATAATCACTATTCATGATCATTTAATAGCTTTTATGCAAAACATTTTATCTGGGATATAGAATTCATCATGCTCAATAAAAATCCTATCTCCAAACTCTCTATCAATAACTATCTCATTAAAGCCTAAATGTGAAAGAACCTCCTGATCCCACTGAGGTCTATCTAGCATACTGATGGTAAGCATATGATAAATATGGTGACACTCATCCTTTAAAGCATCGTCTATTTTGCTGTGGGCAATGTTTTCTGGGCTCTTTAAATTATGGGCTCCCTTTGCATACTCAGCGTCAAAGTTAATAAGAACGCCACCTTTTTTAAGCACACGCATCCACTGACTGTATGCATCAATAGGATGTGGCAGTGTCCAGGTAAGATTTCGGCTAATTACCACATCGAAAGTCTCATCTTCAAAACTAAGGTTTTCAGCATCACCTGTGATTGCCTTAACTGCACTTTTGTCCAAACCATATAGTCCAATCATCTCATTGGCCCTATCTATCATCTCTTGAGTCAAATCTATGCCAGTAACCTTATGACCGCATCTGCCTAAAATGACCTCGAAATATCCTGTTCCACATCCCACATCAAGGATATTAAGTTTTTCTTTATTTGGAAGCAGCTTTTCTATCTCTCCTAGCCATCTAGCAGCCTTAGGGCTTTCTATTTCATCGTGCCTAAGTTCAAAAAAGCTCTCTGCTCTTTTTGTCCAGTAGCTCTCTACTTTTTCTTTTATATTGTCAGCCTCATCTTCAAAGGCTATATAGTGTAATTTTCCCATTATTAATTATTCCTATTCTATCTGTGGCCCAATTAATCCTTTATCAGCTTCACCATAAATAGTGGTGTTGACTTATAATTTATCTTTTCCTTTGTTGAATATAGAACTTGGCCTATATCTTCTTTTATACTCACCTGTCCAGCAGCTATAGACTGCAGGTATTCTTCATCCCATGCCGGCCTAATCCTGTCGGTAAGAGGCATCTGTATAGCAATTGCCTCCATCTGATCAAAATTAGCTCCTATATTGTAATCGCCAAGGCCCTGCTCAGCAACATTCATTCTGTCCTGATTGTACTCGCCCCTCTTTTTATCATCCACAAGATATGTATACCAATTGGCGTCAAATACAAGCATAAGCCCATTTTTCTTCAACACTCTAACCCACTGATTATAAGCAGTCTTGGGCTCAGGCAAATTCCATGTGAGATTTCTGGAAAATACCACATCAAATGACTCGGCCTCAAATGGCAATTCCATAGCGTTTCCCTGGATAAAAGCAATATTATCTGCCAAATCGCCTGAATTAATCCTAGCCTCTTCTAACATAGATTCTGAAAAATCAAATGCTGTCACATTAAATCCTGCCTCAGCCAAAATGATGGATATAAATCCAGGGCCTGCTCCCACATCAAGAATCTTTATATCGCTTCTTTTCCTACCTGGAAACTGAAGTGTAATTTCAGAAGTCAAAAAAGACGTCCAATTTTCTCTTTGGACGCCTGCCAATTCTTCTTTATTCACCTCAGAATAACCTAAGGCCCTATTTTGCCAATAGACATGATTTTGCTTAATTAATTCTTTATTCATAACTTAACAAAGTATATCACAAAAATATAAATATAAGCTTCAAGCTCATGATTTAGAACAAAACATTCTATGCGATTAGCCTACAATATTGAATCCACAAGCAACTTTGTATAGTCTGCTTGTGGGTTGTTTATTATCTCATCAGGTGTGCCCTGATCTACGATTTTACCGTCATAGAGCACTATTACTCTGTCACAAAACTGCTGCACCAAAGCTAAGTTGTGACAGATAAAAATAATTGATAAATCCTTTGATTTTCTCAATTTATCCAGCAGCTCAATTATCTGCTTTTGAACAGTTACATCAAGGGAGCTTGTAGCCTCATCACAAATAAGAATCTTTGGCTCCACTGCAAGAGCTCTTGCGATAGCCGCTCTCTGACATTGCCCACCACTGACCTGGTGAGGATATTTTAAAGCTATCTCCGCTGGTAGACCACACATTTCAAGAAGTTCTGCCACTTTATTGGCTGTAGCTCCACTATTATATCCTCTATTTTTAAGGGACTCACCAATTCCATAACCCAAAGTCTTTCTTGGATTAAATGACTCTGCAGGATTCTGAAAGACCATCTGAATCTGACTGTAAAGCTCTAGGGCTTTGTTCTTTTTCATTTTGCATATATCCTTATCGTATATGCGAATGTTTCCATCTGTAGCCTTTATGAGCCCAGTAAGAAGGCGGGCGATTGTACTCTTTCCACTTCCCGACTCGCCAACCAGGGCAAGTGTTTCTCCATCATGCAGGGAAAATGAAACATTGTCAACTGCTGCTGTGTCAGCCTTACCATGTGCTTTGAAATATTTAGTTAGATTATTTACTGTTATTATTTCTTTCACCTAAACTAAGCCCTCTTAAGTCGTGGAACTGCCTCCATCAAATGCTTGGTATAATCATTCTCCGGACTATCAATAACTTTCTTAGCCTCACCGTATTCCATCATATTGCCATCCTTTAATACAAGAACCGTATCTGCCATAGCTGCTGCAACGCTGATATCATGGGTAACAATAATAATAGCCGTTCCAAATAATTCTCTAAGATTTAGCATCTCATCTACAACCTGCTTCTGCACAGCTACATCCAGCGCACTTGTAGGTTCATCCGCCAGCAATATAGATGGATTCATAAGCATTGAAATAGCAATACCTACTCTTTGATTCATGCCACCTGACAATTCAAATGGATAACTCTTCCAAAGCTTTTCGGCCTCTCTAAATCCAATTTTTTCAAATAAATCTAGAGCCTTCTCCTTGGCTATGGCCTTTGGAATTTTCTTATGAGAATTCATGCTCTCCACAATCTGGCTGCCGATTGTTCTAATAGGGCAAAGTGAGCTTTTGGCATCCTGGAAAATCATGCCAATTTCAGCACCACGAATCTTTCTCATTTCCTTTTCAGATAGCTGTAGTAGATTGGTGCCTTTGTAATAAATATCTCCCTTAGTCACAAGTCCATTGTCATTTAAAAGACCCATAGCAGATTTTATAAGTGTACTTTTCCCGCTGCCCGACTCGCCAACCAAGGCAAGTATTTCTCCAGAATGCAAAGAGAAGCTTACGTCATGAACAACGGGGCCTTCTTCAAATGATATTTCTACTGAATCAAATTTTAAGATTTCCTCGCTCATAACCTAAGCCTCTCTTGAAAAAACTATTTACTGAATATCCAAGTCTGCTGTAAATTCATAGTAATCACTTGGGTGTGCCTTAAGTCCTGTTACATTAGCCTTTGTAATCATGCTCATACGAAGGAATGAACAGAAAATAAATGAGTTGTCATCAAGAAGCTGCTGCTGCATCTGAATAGCAAGCTCGCCCCTCTTTTCTGGATCAAATGTGGCATTCATTTCCTCTGCAAGTTTCTGAAGCTCATCACTGTGATATCCACCGCGATTCTTAGGTGAATCATCTAAGCAATTTGTTGTAAAGAAATACATTGGGTCACCAATACCACATGTAACAAACGCTGCTGCATATACATCCCAGCCATCCTTCTCAGATACGATTGTACCATGGTCAGCTGTAATGTTAAGCTGAATATCAAATCCTATATCCTTAAGTGTTGCCTGTGCTGATTCACAGAGAAGTGGAAGCTCCTGTCTACTTGGGTAACTAACCCAATTAAGCGTAAGAGTCTTTCCACCCTTTTCTCTAATTCCATCTCCATCAGTATCCTTCCAGCCAGCTTCCTCAAGTACAGTCTTAGCTCCTTCTGGATCGTATCCAACAGTAGATACTGCATCTCCGCCGAATGAGAAATTGTCAGGGAAGGCACCAACACCTACTGCGCCGTATCCCTTTAGTAATGTATTTACAAAGCCTTCCTTATCGATACCCATTGCAAGTGCTTTTCTGACAGCATCATCCTGAATAATTTTAGAGTTGTAATTCATCTGGCAATAGAAAGCACGGCTTGTTGGTGTGCCAGTAAATACATAGTCATCATTTTCAAAAATTGGATAGTTGGCATAAGCCATACCATAAGCTGCATCTATATCACCATTTTGAAGAGCAAGGGCAAGTGTATCACCATCTGTGATTGTAAGCACTGTAATCTCATCAATCTTTGGCTGTCCATTCCAGTAATTGTCATTCTTAACCAGATTTAGATGATCTGATGTAACAAGCTCTGTAGCCACATAAGGACCTGTACCTACTACGATGCCATCTGCATTACCAGCCTCTACATCAATTATGCATCCATAAGGATCACAAAGATAATTCATAAGTGTTGGCTTTGGTTCCTGTGTCTTGATAGTAAGAGTCTGACCATCAGCTTCAATAGAATCAATTGCAAGGTCAGCTGCAGCTCTCTCATGAACCGCTACCAAATCCTCGATGCAAGCTTTTACTGCTGCTGCATCACATGCCTTACCATTTGAGAATGTAACTCCATCCTTAATTGTAACCTTCCATGTAAGGTCGTCTATATTTTCATAGCTTTCTGCCACCCATGGCTCAAGCTCCATGTTTTCATTGAATTTAAATAATGTCTCACCAACACCGTAACGAATGCAGGCCCATCCACAATATGCTTCGTGTGGATCAATAGTTGCCTCTTCATTTTCTGCGTTAAATGTTGTGTCTCCAAATGTAAATGTCTTCTTTCCGTCGGCGCTTGCATTTGTAGGCTCTTTTTTTGAACCACTACAACCTGTAAATGCTCCTAATGTAAGCGCCATAGCCATAGCAAAGGCAACGGCTTTCTTTATTCCCTTCATATATGCTCCTTTCTATTTATGGCAAAGTGCTATTTTGGATCAAGATAATCCCGCACTGTGTCACCAAGTAAATTAAAAATAACTACAGAAATAAATATGGCAATTCCTGGGGATAGTACTACCCACGGATATGTCTGTAACATACTTCTGCCACTTGACATCATACTGCCCCATTCTGCAATTGGAGGCTGTGCCCCCAGTCCTAAGAATGAAAGTCCTGCCAGCTCCATTGTCATAGTGCCAATATCAAGCATGGCTGTCACAAGTATAGGACCAAATATATTAGGCAAAATATGGCGAAAGATAATCTGAGGGGGATTGTCTCCCGCCAAAACTGCCGCCTGAACGAAGGAGGAAACCTTCACCGATAACGTCTGACTTCTGGCAACTCTGGCATATTTAGGCCAGCTTATTACTGCAAGAGCAATAATTGCATTTAAAACACCACCGCCTAAATGAGCTGCAACTGCAAGGGCAAATACAAGCCCTGGGAAGGCAAGGAAAAAGTCTGATACGCGCATTACGATAGCATCAACTTTCCCACCAATAAATCCTGATATAGTGCCTACTGCGGTACCAACAAGTGTGATAATACCCACAAGGGCAAGCGTAGATAAAATGCTGGCTCTAGCACCAACAATAACTCTAGAAAACATATCTCTACCATAGGCATCAGTTCCCATCAAATGGACAGCTGAAGGCGCCTGATAGCTTAAAGATAAGTCCTGAGCGTAAGGGTCATATGGACACAATCTATCTGCAAAAACTGCCACTGCAACCAAACAAATTGCCAGCATGGCAAATACAATAAGTCGACACTTAGTATTACATTTTTTTACTTTTAGCTGTCGGACGGACACCTGTCTATTCTCACTACTCATTGCCAGTGCCCTCCAATCTAATTCTTGGATCTAATAATCTATACGATAAATCTGTAATCAGATTAACTGTCACATAAATAATAGCCATCCACATAACATATGCCTGGATAATAGGATAGTCGCGCATATTGATAGCATCCACTGCCATCTTTCCTACACCATCCCACATAAATATGGACTCGACTATGGCTGTACCACCTAAAAGACTTCCGATAGAAAGAGCAAGTAAAGTAATAATAGTGACAAGGGATTCTCTCATTACGCTCTTCCAGAGGGTGGTAGAAAATTTAACACCTCTAGCCTTAGCGCCCATAATATAGTCCTTACCAAGCTCATCTAAGACTGTAGTCCTAACCTGACGCAGGTATTTAGCACTCATTGCAATAGCCAGAGTGATGGTAGGCATAGCCACACTTTCAAAGCTCATCTCTCTTGATATAATAGGGAAAAATCTAAGCTTGATTCCTAAGATATACATAAGTACAAGGGAAACAAAAAAGTTTGGCATACTATTTCCAATAAAACTGAAAAACCTGATGAAATAGTCCCAGAATTTATTTTTATATACTGCTGAAATAATCCCTAGAGGAATAGAAATAATTACTGTAAGTACTATGGATGTTACAGTAAGGAACAATGTAGCTGGAAGCTTTGAAATGAATGTATCAAAAACATCCATGCCAGATACAAAACTAACCCCCATATCACCGTGGAGTAAGTCATTAAGCCATGTGATGTATTGAACTAAAAAAGGCTTATCTAATCCCAGCTCCGCCTTTGCTGCCTCAAGCTGGGCATCAGTGACCACCTGACCGGTGTTCAGCATCTTTTGCTCAACAACATCTGAGCCAGCCAGTCGCATCATAGCAAATGACAAGAAGGTAATTGCAAACAATATTGGAATTAATTGTAGAATTCGTTTGATTGTATATTTCAAAAGAGAATACCCCTTAAACATTCTTCAACTAATATAGTTTACTATTAAACCGCTAGTCTATCAAATGTTTAAGGGGTATTAGTTATTCATAATTATTAAATTTGTTATTCCATTTTAGAATATTTAACATATAGCAAATGCATTTTATCTGTAATTGTTATTCTTATTTATTCCTTACAACCACATTTCCAGAGCTCAATTTTCCAAAAACTTCTTGGTATTTCACTGCAGTGCCCTGCGCATCAAATGTATTTTGATAAATAGCATTTGTACCTGAGCATGCGAACTGAACCATAAAACATGTTCCTGAAGTATTATAAATATAGTTATCTTCAAAGGCACAGCCTGTTGCCCAGCCAGTTATTTTTGGATCGTATCCGCCAAATGCTATTCCAGCAAATGCATTGTTTTCTCTTAAAATATTGTCATGTACATAGATTGCTGTAACTGCCACACCTGGATGCTCTGTAGCAACTTCTATACCAATATCACAATAGGATACTGTATTTCCAAAAACAATTACATGGTCTCCTCCATCAACATAAATACCTGCAGCGCACTTACTCTCGTATGTAATATTGATGCTTGGGTCGCAAGAAATATACTCCACTGTATTATTGGAAATGACACCATCTCTAGCTCTATCTAATTCTCGATCTTTACTACCTTCTTTTGTTTGCTCATAGCCTATAGCATCTATACCGATATTGTCACAATTATGAATGTAATTGTTATTAACAGTGAAATTGGAAACATTACCATTTAATGCGAGGGATTCACTCTGTCCAAGATGTAAATCATAAAGCTCGCATCCACTTATATTAATATCAGTTGTTGGTTCTTTCACACCACCTGAAACGTAGATTCCATGTCCGTTGTACTCCTCAGACACAGTTGTGTAAATACATCCGATATCATGAATTATGCAATCCTTTATAGTAACATTTGAGGAACCATCTGCCACTTCAATACCTGTAGTTGTAATACTCTCTGATGGTCCTTCATATTTAAAATTTTCAATTTCCAAATTGCTAACAGACACATCCGATGCCTGAATATATATCATAGCGTTTGCGTCATCAGTAGGTGTTAAATCTGCCCCATCAAGAACGGCACCTACTTCAGCTTCTATTTTAATGCCATCTGTTTCAATAAATAATTGCTCACTATAATGTCCAGCAGGAACAATGATTGTTCCACCACCTGCTTCTGAAGCCATATCTATAGCATCATTAATACTATCAGCGTCAGTACCTACAACAATAGGTCCCTCTATAGCATTTGACTCCTCAGTCTCATCATCTAAATCTACTGTAGTATCATCTTCCTCAGCTTCCACCTCAACCTCATCATCTGAGTCTTCGTCTGAAACTTCTTCTACATCTTCTGTCTCTTCTTCGATGCTCTCTTCCTCTACATCTTCAGCAATTACTTCAGCCGCCTTTACCTTAGTAACATTTGTTTCAAAGCCTAACACCAAAGCTAATGCCACCATACCTAAGGCAATAATCTTTTTACTATTAATCATCAACACTATCCTTTCTGTCTCAATAGTCTAGTTAATTTGTGTTCTGATCAGTTAACACGGCTGTTATCATAGCACAACTCATTTTAGCTGTGAAGATAATATCACAATAATACTCATATGTGTAATATCCCTTTAAAACAGGCTTATTACATAGGGTAAAAAATGTGATGAATTACTGCATAAATCGCTCCATAACCTCAGTTGTATGCATAGAGAGAATTCCTGCTCCAAATGCCTCCATTATCTCTGTATAGCTGTCATCAATAAACATAATTTCATTCATATCATATCCATCTCGTTCAGCTATCATCTTCATAATAAGCACCTTTTTATGTCTTGATTCTGTAGAAATCAAATCACCATGATGCTCGAAAATACCAGGATAGCATTCCTTTAATCTATTGAACTTAGAGTTATATTCAAAAGAATTGCTACACTCAGTCAACCCGTAAATTTTCACACCATGATTAAAATGCAAATCATCAATGAGATTTTTCACGCCACGTGGTGCCTGGCATTTGATGTATGCATTATGATTAATATTGTATTTAAGCCAGTCATTGGCATCCTCAAAACCTACAATTCGCTTGCCCTCTTCATTGTACATTTTCAGGCAAAGTAATGTGTTGTCCACATCTCCAAATAAAACTTTGATTCTTCCTAATTTTTCTTTCATATCCCCAACCCCTTTACTATTTAATGTCTGCTGCATCAATTACTTTTATTCCACTTTCTATTAACATCTTGGCGAATACGCCCTGCCCATCTATTAGTCCACCAGTGAAGGTTCCATCATATATTTGATTAACTCCACAGGATGGACTTCTAGACTGAAGTATCGCCAAGTCTACATTTTCTTCAATGGCTTTTTTAAGGCCAAGCCTTGCCCCAGTTCTAAATTCTATGACTTTGCTCTGTCCCTGCCTATCGGTGACAATCCCATTTACAATTTCACAGGGAATCCTAGGTGTCGAAAGTCCACCGTCTACCTCAGGACAAACAGGTATCACCTGATGCCCCTCCACGTACTTAAGAACATTCTCGTTATAATTGTTACCGCCACTGTATTTGCAATTTTCTCCTAAGAGACATGCGCTAACCATTATTTTCATGGATAAAACTCTTCTTTCTTTGAAATAAAACTTATTGTTCGTCTGTTGAAAGCAACTGGTATAGCTCAGGATAATCCTGTTTCATTCTGATTGGTCTTCCCTTAGCATTTAAAAATGCATGACCAGTTGTACCAACACATACCACTTTGCCGTCCTTATTTTTCATTTCATATTCAAGATATAATTTTACGCCCTTAAATTCTTTTACTCTAACATTTATAAATATTTGTTCAGGAAATGTTGTAGTCAGCTTGTAATCACAATTTACGCTTAACACTGGAGAAACTATTCCTAGCCCTTCTAGCTTGTCAAATGGCCAGCCCATCTGAGCCAAAAAATCTATTCTCGCCTCTTCCATCCATCTAATGTAGTTTGAGTGATGGGTTATTTGCATTTTGTCCGTTTCATAATACTGAACTGTGTGTATATATTCTTTCACTAGATTGTCCTTCCTAAAAACATATGTAAAAGCCTACTTTTTCGTACTTTTTTATTTTAATCAAAAAAACTATATAAGTAAATCTTTGTAAAATAGCAGACTATAAAAAAGCCACTCCCTTACCAACTATAAATCTAGCGGTAAGGGAATGGCATGTATATTTTTTAATAATAGGTTTTAAAGTTTAAATCTGCTGAGTGATTCATTCAACTCATCTGAAATACTTGTTAAGTTAAATGCCATATCCTTGATGCCCTTTACAGTATTGTTAACCTGCTCCATAGAAGCTGATGTTTCCTGAGATGATGCAGCATTTTCTTCAGATATTGCAGAAAGTCCTGACATTGTATCCTCGATAACTGCTGACTTGTTCTTCATATCTAAGCAGGCATCTTTTGCCTTTGTAAAGCTTTCTCTTACTTCATCAATCATTGAGATAACTTCTGTTACAGCATTTCTTGTATCAGTACTAATCTGCTGTTGCTTTTCTACTACACTTCCCAAATCATCAACTGTCTGTACAGCTTCTTTTGAACGGTTAGATAGCTGTTGCATTATCTCGCCAATTGAATGAGCCGCCTGTCCTGACTGTTCAGAAAGATTACCAATTTCTTCTGCAACAACTGCAAATCCACGACCTGCCTCACCTGCTCTAGCTGCCTCAATAGATGCATTAAGTGAAAGCAAGTTTGTCTGGCTGGCAATAGAATCAATTGCATCTGCAGCTTCCTGAACCTGGCTAACGAAATCATCCACTGCTGCCATTGATTCAGAAACCTGTGTAAGGCTGGCCTGTGTCTCTTCCATAGCCTTGCCAAGGTTCTCGAAATTATAAAGCATATCCTTAGATGATTTTGACATTTCTTCAGCTTGCTGATCTGCGCCACTAAGGTTATCGTTAAGATTTTGAACAGAATCCACAATATCTGCTACAGCCTGAACGCCCTCCTGAATTGTTTCAGCCTGTGATGAAGCGCCATCTGCAATCTCAGCTACAGACTCTGAAATATTAAGTGCTGTCTGCTCAGTTGAGCTTGCGGAGTTATCAAGCTCATTTGCCGATGTCCTAAGTCCATTAGCATTAGTTTTAAGGGCACTGGCTATGTCTGTAATAGCCCTAATCAATCCAAGGGTTGAATTAGAAACCATTCCAACTTCATCATGACGATGTGCATATTTTTCTAGACCAGAAGTCTGTGTCAAATCAAGTGAAGATGAAACATCATTAATATTATTGCTCAGTCTTGTTAAATCCTTAAGTAATATGTTGATTACTATAAATGTGATTGCAGTAATAAGTATAATTACCACTATAGCAAGAATTATTACCATTTGAGTCATGCTTCTCATAGAGGCATATACTTCATCAGCTGTATCTTGAACTAAAACTGTAATTCCATAGTTTGGAATATTTGAATAGGCAAGAAGGATTCCCTCACTTCCTAAATTATCGCTATTAACTCCACTCTCACCGTTGGCATAAGACATAATTGGGAAAACATAGCTTGATTCCTCAACAGTTGTTCCAATTAAGCTTTGGTCATCAGAATATGTGTAATTAAGATTATTTACATCTACAAGTGATACAGTTGCCTTGTCCCATCCGTCAAATGATAATGTGCTCAGCTGATTGATAAGACCTGTGGCATTAACCGAAATACCTGCAACTGCAACCATCTTATTTCCGCTCATTACAGGATATGAGAATATGATACCCAAATCACCTGTTGGAGACGCCATAACACCAGAAAACATAGGTGTTCCAGCCTGTCCCATAGCCTCATACATTGGTGTTAACATATCTAGTAATGCCTGATCTGTCACAGACTGCTTACCTATCGTCTCATTTACATGTCCACAAAGTACATATGTATTTGTGCGGCTCATATAGATATTTTCAAGATTTGGAATTCTTTCAGCATATTCATCGGTAAATTTTTTAGCTTCCGCATAGGCCTCTGGATCATCCTGGTTTTCTGCCAATCTTACCATAGAAGGACTTACTGCGTATGCTGCTAGAAATGTCTCTATATCGCTAAAATAATTATTTATCAAAGCTGCTCTTGCTTCTGCCGCTTCTTTCATTCTAGCTTCTGCGGATTGCTCCATAGCATTTCTTGCAGTAAATGTAACAAGCACAACAAGAATTGTCATACTAATAATTAACACTGCAATAACAACAGCAGCAATTCTTGTAGCTAGCTTCCCCTGCTTTACTACCTTAGTCTTTGCCATATAATACCCCTCCTCGAATTAAATTCGAATTACGTTACATTTATACCAATACTATTTGTAATACCCCAATCTTGTATTCTTTTAAGCTAACAAAAAATAATGTCCTTAATGTGAATAATGTATCAATAAAGTAAGGAATAACTGTAAAAACTAGCATGTTTTTACAAATTCTTCAATTTTATCTACATCTTATTGATTTGTGTTGCTTATATGGGTATAATACGAAAAAAGAAATGCAGAGTAGACTGTAAAGCGTTAAGTGCCAGGTGAACAGGGAGTTGTCACTTGGACGAAGGCAATGCCGCGGTTTTATGGTCGCATCCCGCTGCTACATAGTGAAGTGTATTTTTACGCCTCCATTGTAGATTAAGTGGACTGCAAAGGAGGTGTATTTTTATGACTAAATTACGTAACACGAAAACACTGGCTCTTGCAGCAATGCTTACCGCTATCGGTATCATCCTTAGCTTTTTCAAGATACCAGTGAATCAACTCATCACTATAGGCTTTGGCTCATTGCCTCTTAGCGTATCTGGAATGCTTCTAGGCCCAGCAGTATCTGGAGTTGTAGGAGCGCTGATGGATATAGGTGGCTATCTTGTAAAACCTACCGGTCCATTTTTCCCTGGCTTTACCATCAGTGGAATAGTCAGTGGTATCATCTATGGACTTATGTTTTATAAGAAAAAAATAACCTTCACACGGGTGCTTGTTACTCAGGTTATTTTAACAATAGTTGTTAATATTCTAATGAATAGCTACTGGCTTAAGCTTCTTTATCTCAAGGACGCCTATTTTGCTGTAATAATTTCACGACTCCCTAAGGAAGTTATTATGCTGCCAATCATGACTGTTATGAAATTCATTGTTCTTAAGACAATTCAAGAGGTTAAGGTTTTTCACTTACAGGTCGAGTAAAAAAATGGCTTGATTAACGCATTCAGCGCTAATCAAGCCTATTTCTATGCTTTCAGTCTTTGTTTGTCCTCGTACATTTCTTTGTCTGCTCGCTCAAATACATCTGATACAAAGCAATCTGTCTCCGGTTTGTACTCTGACATTCCTGCTGCCAGGATAACTCCTGCACCAATCCTTTTGTTTTCAAGAACTTGTGAGTGCAATTGGTTCATAAGCTCGTGCCTTTGAGTATAATCATTACCGCGGAGGAATACCACAAACTCATCACCGCCCACTCTAAACACCGGACTATGTACGAAAATATCACATAATAGACGTGCCGATGCTCTAATGTACTCATCTCCTGCAGCATGTCCTAAAGTATCATTTATCTGCTTCAGATTATTAGTATCACATACAACTAAACCAAAATTCAGATAATCCATGCCATGATCAATATTTCCTTGAGCTGATTCCTCTAGTTCTTTGTACGCAGTCTTGTTCTTGACTCCTGTCAACTCGTCTCGACGTGCTAGCTCTTTTTCTGTCTTTAGCGCTCTTAGTTGTTGCATCTGCTTTTTCACTTCAGCATCAACATCTTCTACACCAACGATAAAATGCGTGCTATCACTGGTCTTTCTAACAACCATTCTTGTAAAACGAGGCTTACCATTAACTATGATTCGGTAATCTATGGATGTATCTTTTTGATTATCTAGCAAACTGATCAAATTATCTTTATTAAGAAAGTCACAAACTGCATCTCTATCTTGGTGATGAATAATCTTTGGAATATTTTCAATTGATTCCTTAAAGAAATCATCTCCAGATTTAGTGATCTCCAACTCTCCAAATATGTTACTTACCATATAATTAACATATGAAGAATTAGCTATATCTACGTAATAGATTGCATCATAGTTGCTAGCAAGACTCTCTGCAATCTGTCCGAATGTTATGGTCTTTTTCTGATTTTCCTTATTTATTTTTTCTGCATTTAACTCATCATCAATATCTTTTTCATAGAAGATAAGATGCTTACTACTAGTGTCATGCATAACCGTAAATAAGAAAAATCTAGGTTTTTCATATACCATGACTCTGTATTTAAAAGAGAATGAGCGCTTGCCCTCAAGATTTCTCAGCATAGTTTCCTTGTTATAAAAGGCCTTCGCATATTCCTTATCCTCAGGGAAAACACACTCATCAATGCTATCATATGCCTCTTGAAAGAAATCTTTTTCCAAGGCAGTTGCATTTATACTCATGTATTTTTCACTTTTAGCAAATGTTAAATATTCTCCCGATTCTATGTCAATGTAAAATATGGCTTCATAGTCTTTTGCCATAGTACTAGCGATATGATCATGTATTTCTTTTTCTTTCTTCTCACTAGATTGTACGAAAGAATGCACTAGACATATACCAAATATAAGTCCTAATGCATACGAAGGATGCAATGCAAATAATATCTGAAGTGTAAGAGAAATTCCTAAAACAACGCTTGTAACTGCCACTGTTTTGTATCTAATTTTTTGTCGTCCAGTACTTTTATGGGCAACATATAACATATAAATATATACTACAGTGTAAAATGCAATCTGCAGGAAAAATGTTATATTTTTTCCTTTTTCTCCAACATATTCATTTGCTTCATTATAGAAAAACATCAAATGATGGAATGGATTAAGCAATAGAAATACCAGCCCTATAGTAAACATAGACCATACGCCATATAGGAGTATGTCGTTTCTAAGTCCTTTTCTATCAAGATATGCCACTATATATCTCGTCCACGTTAACATAGTTAGCAGCATAAACAAGAAATACAAAACTGTTAAAAAATATATAATTGGGAAAAATGCTTGTACCTCTTTGTGCTCATACAAAATTCCCCATGTCATATCTACTAAAAAGTATCCACATGCAGCAAGAACAAAATAGTTATATCGCACATGAACCCACTTTTTTTCATCATTGCCCTTTATACTGAATCCATATTTTTTAAATAATTCCCAGTTAATTATTAAATTTATCACCAACGCCGATCCCGGCACCATTGCGTAAATCATATAAATTTAAGCCCCCACGCTCCCCTTTGAGTAAATACATAGTTTTTTGTTTCTGATAATTATAAATCACAATTGTTAACATTCTTTTAACGTCAAAAAACTTTCACAATTTTTATAACTTTATAGCTTGCGCATCCTCTGTCCATTTCTTTAATCCACTTACGATTGATTATGCACACTCCTTTGATTTTATCTCGTGCGTGAGAGGGTGCTGACGTCCGGTGGACGTCGTTTAGCACCGACCGATTTATTCAAACCCGTTTGAATTCGATCTGCCTGTGAGTTAAAAGAAAAAAAGAGATAGGATATTTCCTATCTCTTTTCTTTTGATTTAGTGTGCGTGAGAGGGCGCTGACGTCCGGTGGACGTCGCTTAGCGCCGACCGAGCCGGCAGGCGAGAATTCGAACCCGTTCGAATTCGACCTGCCGGTGAGTTAAAAGAAAAAAGAGATAGGATACTTCCTATCTCTTTTTCTTTTAATCAAGCGTGCGTGAGAGGATTCGAACCCCCGACACCTTGGTCCGTAGCCAAGTGCTCTATCCAGCTGAGCTACACACACATAATATTAAAATGTACTCCTAAGAGTAATGCCGTAGACCGGAATCGAACCGGTACGATGTCGCCACCACGGGATTTTAAGTCCCGCGCGTCTGCCAGTTCCGCCACTACGGCATGTTATCCGTAAAGATAACAAATGGGACCTACAGGGCTCGAACCTGTGACCCTCTGCTTGTAAGGCAGATGCTCTCCCAGCTGAGCTAAGATCCCATGACAAAAAACTGGAAACGACCCCAGAGGGACTTGAACCCTCGACCTCCGCCGTGACAGGGCGGCGCTCTAACCAACTGAGCCATGAGGCCATATTATAAAAATAGAAAGTGGACCCTCAGGGACTCGAACCCTGGACCGACCGGTTATGAGCCGGTTGCTCTAACCAACTGAGCTAAAGGTCCATATTGTGTGAATACAAGCAAGACCTTTATAAAAAAAATTGGCCTCTTTCTACTCAATAGAAAAAAGCCGATGATCGGACTCGAACCGATAACCTGCTGATTACAAATCAGCTGCTCTGCCAATTGAGCCACATCGGCTTATTGATAAGATGCCACTTGGCAAGTGACTCCGACGGGAATCGAACCCGTGTTACCGCCGTGAAAGGGCGATGTCTTAACCGCTTGACCACGGAGCCAAACCGACTGAATTCACAACGCCTGTGTTCAGCGACTGCATTATCATAACATATAGATTTTCAAAAATCAACATCTATATGAGCTCCCCGAGTAGGGCTCGAACCTACAACAACTCGGTTAACAGCCGAGTGCTCTACCATTGAGCTATCGAGGATTAATACCTATAAGGTTACTAACAACCTCAAAACTTCATACAGTGTCACGAGAACACGCTAACATCTTTTAGAATAAACCTTCGATCTATTAGTATTCATCAGCTGAATGTGTTACCACACTTACACCTTGAACCTATCTACCTTATCGTCTTTAAGGGATCTTATCTCCTTGAAGGAGGGGATATCTCATCTTGAGGGGGGCTTCACGCTTAGATGCCTTCAGCGTTTATCCCGTCCAGACTTGGCTACTCAGCTATGCCGTTGGTCGACAGCTGATACACCAGTGGTCCGTCCACCCCGGTCCTCTCGTACTAGGGGCAGCTCCTCTCAAATATCCTCCGCCCGCGCCGGATAGGGACCGAACTGTCTCACGACGTTCTGAACCC
>NZ_FMUY01000033.1:0-3345 GCF_900101325.1 Pseudobutyrivibrio sp. AR14 | reverse complement strand
ATAGGTAGCCATTGAAAAAATCCGCAAATATCTGCGGATTCCTCATGTACTTCTTAGTCTGCACATCCTTACTTCCCATTGATATTTCTCTTTCTATATAACTTATAGAATGATTATAGCACAGGACATCCGAACATACAATCGTTTTCTGTTCGATATTTTGTTCGTTTCATCACAGCCACTGTATAAACCCAGTCTTGTCGCTGCTATTGTACCCAGCATGCTCATAGAACCCCAGCGTCTCGGCATCCTTCGCCCCAGTCATCAGGAATATCTTATAGCAATCCGCCTCCTGGGCAACGCTCTTCGCATAGTCAAGGCAAGCCCTGGCATATCCGCATTTACGGTAATCCTCGTGGGTCACCACATTCTCCACAAAGGCATATGGTCTCACATTCCAGGTAAGATTCGGAATGATAATGCAGGTGCATGACGACACTATCTTGCCATCCACTTCATTTACAATCAGGTGATAATCCTCGTCAGTAAGAATCTTCTCCCAAATCTCAGCAAGATGTTCATCATGCTCCGGAATAGTCTTCTCATGAAGGAAAAGATACAGTTCCAGCATCGAATCTAAATCTTCAAATGTAACCTCTCGTACCACGTTAGCCTCCTATACTTCTCCGCACTAATCGCGCTAATCCTACACCTCAGAATTGGCATTTATCAACGCCGCAAAATCCTCAAAGTACCAATCCTTCGTAGGCTTCTGCCCACCAGCCTTCTTAAAGAAGCAGCTAGGTATCTCCCGCTGGGCCAAGTTCTTGGCTATGCATGGTGTACAGCCCTTGTCATGATTGGTAGGATGACATGGACATGCCGTGTCTGTGCATGTGCAAAATGAAACCGATGATTGATTCTCTGACATATCTTTACTTCCCCTCTCATGCTTTTTATTGAACTATTCACTCAAACTAAGAAACACTTCCACATCTCCATTGGCCAACATACTCTCCAGCTCCTCTTGCGACGCCTTAAGCTTCCCAAGTTTTGTATATGCCCAACTGTTTGACCCATAAAAGATAACAATCTGATTCCCATTATAAAGAACAATATCTCCAGGCCCTGTAGTCATCTGTACATCGTCACTTGTTATATCTGCTCCAAGTGAACCCACCTGCTCAAAATCACCATACATCCTCATCTGAATCGTCAAAGAACCCTTTTCATCAATCAGATTTTCAAGGGCTTCAACCGATTCATTATCTTCCCATTCAACGGCTTGATCTACATGATCAATCGAAATGTTAATAATTCCTTTTGATAATTCTTCATTTGCCATTTGCTCATCTCCTATATTTGAAGTTACAACATCTTGCTCCTCACTATCATCAGCTTTTAGTTCTGAATACACTACAGATGCCTCTTCATTATTATCCTTCCCACATGCAGAAAATAAAGCGCTGCTTATTAAAATAAAAGCAAACACACACACATTAACTCTTTTCATTATGAAATTCTTCATAAAAACCTCCTCTTGTAATAATGGTCCACTAACCCCGTCCCCCTGGTCCATCACCCCTTGATGTAACTATCAATATTCCATTCTAAATACAGCGGAATATTAAATGTTAAGGTTGCCTCGCAAAGATTCTCAGCAATATTTTTCCTAGAAAGTTTTAATCCTTTCTTTGGTTGATACTTTTTACAAAACTGCTTATAGCTCTTTGCTTGTGTATTATCTGCAGCTTTTACCTCTACTGGTACAATCTCTCCTTCTTCTTCGTAAATGAAATCTACCTCTGCCGTGTTTCCGGAACGCCAGAAAAATGGAGCTTTCCCTATTGATTTTAATTCATTCAAAACATAGTTTTCTGCAAATGCGCCCTTATATCTAATATATAAGTCAGACTCTTCCAATATCGTATTTACGGATACTTTTGATTTTGCCCGCAGTAATCCAACATCAGACATATATACTTTGAAATAGGTTTTATCAGAGGCTCCTTCTAAAGGTATTTCAGGTTTTTCTACCAACTCGGTCTTAATAAGTAATCCTGCATCCACTAGCCACTGTAAAGCATCCTCCAATTCTGCAGAACGTTTTCCCTCTTTTACATGCGAAAAGATAAATTTATTATTCTCTTTTGCGAGTTGTACTGGAACCGAATCCCAGATCCATCTGATTTTTGGAATATCTGTAAGTGGTGCATGCTTTGAAAAATCATCAGCATAATCATTTAATATTTCCTTCTGAACCTCTTCGACCTCTTCGTAATCATGGTTTTCGATCCAAGTCTTTACAACTTCTGGCATGCCCCCAACGATATAGTAATTCTTAAGTAATTCCTCCATTTGAGCCGTATATAACTTAGGGATTTCACGATCTGTTGGCCACTCTTTAAAAGTGTCAATCAAATCCGCTTTATCATTTGCAATTATAAATTCCTTAAAACTCATTGGATAAAGCTGTAAGCGGTTTACCTTACCAACGGGGAATGAAATCTGTTTTTTCTTCAGGGCAACTCCCAGTAGTGACCCAGCACATACTATATGCAAATCCCTCATTTGCTCGCAAAAGTATTTTAATGAGGTTATTGCCCTGGTACACTCTTGAATCTCATCAAAGAAAACCAGCGTTTTCCCAGGAATAATCTCTGTCTTAAAATGACGCTCCAACTCCTTTATTATCCTATTCACATCGAAGTCGTAATCGAAAATTGCAGAAAGAGTCTCCTCAGACTCAAAGTTAACATATACATAACTTTCAAAATTACTACGAGCAAACTCATCCACAATATAAGTCTTTCCACATTGTCTTACTCCAGTAAGAATCAACGGCTTCCTTCGTGACTTATCCCTCCATTTTTTCAAATCATTTATTATTTCTCTATACATAACGACATTGCAACTCCTATCTCTTTTGCAATAATTATAACAAAAGTCCTATGACTTTCGCAATTCAATTTGCAAAAACCATAGGACTTTTACTTTCTTTTTTACCATTCCTGGTCCATCACTTAAGCAATTTCTTTATTCTCTTTTCATTCTCTTTTGCAAAAAAACTTAATTCATAAGATCGAATTCTTTCTTTAACCATATTAGGTTCTACGAATCCAATCTTAACAAGCACTGCTAATCGATTAATAACAGTCTTATTTGTAACCCCGAGCTCGCGGCTAACTTCTATAGGTGTGAACTCGCCCTTGTATTTCTTTAACAGCAACAATAGTAGCTCTTTTTCTCCACTAAAATTACACTATTTTTACACTATTTTCCATTGGCTAATAATGGTCCACTAACCCCATCCCCCTGGTCCATCAAACAAGCCGCAGTAGCATTAGCTATTGCGGCTTGAACATTTCTAATCTACTATATCATTTTTCTATATCGTTCCATGTC
>NZ_FMUY01000023.1:0-30452 GCF_900101325.1 Pseudobutyrivibrio sp. AR14 | reverse complement strand
GGGTTCAGAACGTCGTGAGACAGTTCGGTCCCTATCCGGCGCGGGCGGAGGATATTTGAGAGGAGCTGCCCCTAGTACGAGAGGACCGGGGTGGACGGACCACTGGTGTATCAGCTGTCGACCAACGGCATAGCTGAGTAGCCAAGTCTGGACGGGATAAACGCTGAAGGCATCTAAGCGTGAAGCCCCCCTCAAGATGAGATATCCCCTCCTTCAAGGAGATAAGATCCCTTAAAGACGATAAGGTAGATAGGTTCAAGGTGTAAGTGTGGTAACACATTCAGCTGATGAATACTAATAGATCGAAGGTTTATTCTAAAAGATGTTAGCGTGTTCTCGTGACACTGTATGAAGTTTTGAGGTTGCTATAAATACCTTTTGGCCTCATGGCTCAGTTGGTTAGAGCGCCGCCCTGTCACGGCGGAGGTCGAGGGTTCAAGTCCCTCTGGGGTCGTTGAATTTAATAAACAGTTTGGGATCTTAGCTCAGCTGGGAGAGCATCTGCCTTACAAGCAGAGGGTCACAGGTTCGAGCCCTGTAGGTCCCATTTAAGTGAATATAGAAATATGTTAATAACATGGGCGGTTTCCCGAGTGGCCAAAGGGGACAGACTGTAAATCTGCTGCAAATTGCTTCGGTGGTTCGAATCCACCACCGCCCATCTTTTTTAATATCGCGGGATGGAGCAGTCTGGAAGCTCGCCGGGCTCATAACCCGGAGGTCGGTGGTTCAAATCCATCTCCCGCAACTCGGTGACTCGCCATTATGATTGCCTGACGGCAAAGAGGCTCGTCGCTGTTCATGATTTGCTTCGCAAATCTTGAAATTTTGTGCCCAGATAGCTCAGTTGGTAGAGCAGAGGACTGAAAATCCTCGTGTCGTTGGTTCGATTCCGACTCTGGGCACTATTTTTATGTCAACTATAGTCTTTAGGTTAATTCCTAAAGGCTTTTTTTGTTATATAGTCATAAGAAAACTTTTCGTAATTTTTAAGTAAAGATTACTTTTTGCACCTAAAAGGTAAAAAAAGAGCCACCAAGAAAGCCTAAAATATAGGATAATTCTAAAAGTGGCGGGATTTATTAAGATATTTGGTTTTTTGAAAAATGAATTAAAATTTACAGACTATTGCATCAATAGTTGAAACGTGATACCATGGATTTGCACGCGCCACTAAAGCAGTGCAAAGGAGAGGTGTTATGTTTATAGGTAGAAAGAACGAAGTAGAAAAACTAAGTGGTTTTTACGAAGGGGACAAATGCGCTATCGCGGTTGTATCCGGTCAGATAGGTATTGGAAAGACTACATTACTTCAAGAGTTTGCACAGGATAAAAAGGGGTTATTTTTTGAGGCATATGAGACTACTGGCAAGCACCAGATGGAGCGTCTCAGCTCATACATGGGCAGCAAGAAAACCTTCGATCCAGCAGGCTTCTGCAAAGAAATTTCAAAGAGAGCTGCAAAAGAAAAACAGCTTATTATCATTGATCAATATCCAAATATTGTGAAGGCAGATCCGGAATTTGATAAAGTACTCCATGATTTTGTTGTTGGAGAATGGAAGGATTTGCCAATTAAATTAATATTGTGTTCTGATGCTTTTATGCTTGTAGACAAATATATTAAGGGGAAAAAGGCTATCTGGAGCAAGAATATTGACTTGGATTTAGTATTAGAGCCATTAGGCTTCTATGATTCATGCGAGTTTTTTGATGATGCTAGTCCTAAGGAAGCTGCATTCCTTTATGGTATTACAGGTGGTATTCCTTATAATCTTGCTAGAGTTGCTGCATTACTAGGCGTATCAGGATTTGAAGATTTTGGCCTTACACAGGTTTCAGAAGAGGACAAGATTAAGCAGGTTGCTGCTAGACTTTTCCTATGTGGTAGATCAAGTGTTGGTCTTAATCCAGAGCAGGTAATGTCCACAGAGCTTAGAGAGCTAGCATATTATAATTACATGCTTGCAACATTGGCTAGTGGTCTTAATAGAGTTAATCAGATATCAGCTGCAGTAGATAAGCCAAAGGACGTAGTAGTTCCTTATTTGAATTCACTTATGGCAATTGGCGTATGTACTAAAGATACAGCTATTACTGAGGTTACTAATAGAAAAAAGACAAGATATTCAATTGTAAATACAAGTACACTTTTCTGGTACAAATATGTGGTTCCTAATTTCGATATGTACATGTCAGGTGATATTGACGGCATGTGGGACCATATAAAAGAAAATATTCAAGACTATATGAAAGAGGTATTCATTAAAATTTGTGGAGAATACCTTGAAAATGAAAGTGATAAGAATCAGCTTCCATTCACTGTTGAGGAGATTGGAAACTGGTGGGTTAATGATGATGAAGCCGGCACAACTGATGGCTTTGATTTAGTTTCACTTGGTAAATGCGAGAATAAGGCAGCTACTATATTCGCACAGTGTTACTACAACAATGAGCCAATTGAAGTTGCACAGCTTAAGTCGCTTATTGAGAAGACAAAACAGCTTCACCGTCAGGGAGATGCATTCTACATAGTATTTGCAAATGCAGGCTTCCATGAAAATGCTATTACCATTTCATCAGCAATCAAAAATATTATGTTGATTACCTTAGATGAAATGAGATAATATTGACCCGGTCAGGCAGGCTGACCAGGTACAAGTTTTAGGAGGAGAACAATGACAAATCAAGAGCTAAAGAAAACAGCTAATGAGGTTCGCAAGGGCATCATCGAAGGTGTTCACGCAGCTAAGGCTGGTCATCCAGGCGGATCTTTATCAGCAACAGAGGTATTTACTTACCTTTACTTTGAAGAGATGAATATTGACCCAAAGAATCCAAAGAAGGCAGATCGTGATAGATTTGTGCTTTCAAAGGGACATACTGCTCCAGGTCTTTATTCTACACTTGCTCAGAGGGGTTTTTTCCCAGTAGAAGATTTAAAGGGCCTTCGTAGCATTGGCTCACACCTTCAGGGTCATCCATGTGTGCAGCATACACCTGGTATTGACGCATCATCTGGTTCACTTGGACAGGGTATATCTGTTGCAGTAGGAATGGCTCTTTCTGCAAAGCTCTCAAATGAATCATATAGAGTATATACTCTTCTTGGAGATGGTGAGATTCAGGAAGGTCAGGTATGGGAAGCATCAATGTTCGCAGCAGCAAAGAACCTTGATAACCTTTGTGTAATCGTTGATAACAACGGACTCCAGATAGATGGACGTATTGAGGATGTTAACAGCCCATATCCTATTCCAGACAAGTTCAGAGCATTTAATTTCCATGTAGTAGAAGTTGCAGACGGAAATGATTTTGATCAGCTCAGAGCAGCTTTCAAAGAGGCACGTGAGACAAAAGGCCAGCCAACAGCTATCATCATGAAGACTGTTAAGGGCAAGGGCGTTTCATTCATGGAGAACCAGGTGGGATGGCATGGAAAAGCTCCTAACGACGAGGAGTATGCTATCGCTATGGAAGAATTGGGAAAGGCTGGTGAGTAAGTATGGCAGACGTTAAGAAAATCGCAACTCGTGAGAGCTACGGTAATGCTCTTGTCGCTTTAGGCGAAAAATATGATAATCTTGTAGTTTTAGATGCAGACCTTGCAGAGGCTACAAAGACAGGAATTTTTAAGAAAGCTTATCCAGACCGTCACATTGATTGTGGTATTGCAGAGTCAAATATGGTTGGCATTGCAGCTGGTCTTGCTAGTACAGGAAAGGTTCCATTCTGCAGTTCATTCGCAATGTTCGCAGCAGGTCGTGCATTTGAGCAGGTACGTAACTCAGTTGGTTACCCACATCTCAATGTTAAGATTGGTGCTACTCATGCTGGTATTTCAGTAGGTGAGGATGGTGCATCACACCAGTGTAACGAGGATATCGCACTTATGCGTACAATCCCAGGCATGACAATCATCAATCCTTCTGATGATGTAGAGGCAAAGGCTGCAGTTGAGGCAGCATATAAGATGGATGGTCCAGTTTACCTTAGATTTGGCCGTCTTGCAGTACCTGTAATCAACGACAATGCTGATTACAAATTTGAGATTGGTAAGGGCGTAGTTCTTAAAGAGGGCAAAGACCTTACAATCATCGCCACAGGTCTTGAAGTGAATGAGTCGCTTGAGGCTGCTAAGAAGCTTGCAGAGGACGGAATTGATGCAGAAGTAATCAATATCCATACAATCAAGCCAATCGATGCAGACCTTATTGTAAAGAGCGCATCAAAGACAGGAAAGGTTGTTACAGTTGAGGAGCACTCAGTTATCGGTGGTCTCGGCGGTGCTGTAGCAGAAGTTCTTTCTGAGAAGTGCCCAACAAAGATGCTTCGTATCGGTGTTAAGGACACATTTGGTGAGTCAGGTCCAGCTGTTAAGCTTCTTGAGAAGTATGAGCTTGATGCAGCAGGAATTTACAAGCAGATTAAGGCTTTTTTATAAGATAATTATTAAGGGCACATCCATGTGATGTGCCTTTTTTCATTAGAAAATTTTCAATAGATGAAGTTGTAAGTGGATTACGTATAGGTGGGGATTATGTTAAAAGAAGTGTTAACTGTTAATGTAGATATAAAAGAAGAGTATGAAGTAAAGGGACAATCTGGCTCAGCAAAGATGATACTATTTGAAGGCTATATAGATTGTGATGCTTTTAAAGGGAAGATAATGCCGGGAGGAGTAGACACTCAAAGACAAAAGCCAGGAGAAAATGTGACTCTTTCAGCTAGATATATTGTTGAAGGAACTGATAATGAAGGAAAAGAATGTAAACTATTCATTGAGAATAATGGTGAAATATTAGAAGATGGTACTATTGTTACTAAACCGGTAATATATACTGACAGCGAAGCGCTATCCTACATAGAAAAAGCCGAGCTAACAGGCACTGTAGAGGCAAGTCAGCTCGGCGTAATAATTCATATTTATACGAACTTGTAAATTGTAGTAGAGTGAGCCTTTACGCCAGCCTTTGCAATTGGCTGCGCAAACTCTGGTACATTGATAGCATTTGGGAAGAACTGTGATTCAAAGCAAACACCGTAGCGCTTGTCATATGGGAAATCACCCTTTCCAATATGTGAAGAATCAAGGTAGTTACCAGCATAAAGCTGTACGCCAGGTAAATCTGTATAAACTTCCATCTTTCTGCCGCTCTCAGGGTCTTCAAGTGTACAACTTGGCTTAGTGAGAGAAGGGTTATTTAAGCAGTAATTGTGGTCAAAACCACCAGCCCATTTAAGCTGATCATAATCTGCTTCTGTATCCTTAATAAGTGGCTTTGGAGTAGTGAAATCCATTGGAGTGCCCTTAACATCGCGGCATTCTCCGTGTGGAATAGACTCAGAATCAGTGTGTGTGTACTTGTCAGCATCAATCCATACAATCTCGTTCATTACGGAACCTGAATCATGTCCATTAAGGTTAAAGTAAGAATGGTTAGTTGGGTTGAAGATTGTATCAACATCAGAAACCCCTGAATATTCAAGCTTTAAAGCATTGTCATCAGAAAGAGTATATGTGATTGTGATGTCCATCTCACCTGGGAAACCACATTCCATATCTGCCTTGTGACAAGTAAATGTAATATGGCTATCGTCAACTGACTCAACATCCCAAATACGCTTGTGCATTGGATTGAATCCAGAGTGCAAGTTGTTCTTGCCGTCATTGGCATCAAGCTTGTACTCAACACCATTTAAAGTGAATTTAGAATCGCCGATGCGGTTGCCGTTAGGGCAGATGCAGCAGCCAAAACCAGGACCATTTACAAAATAGTCTTCGATTTTCTCATATCCTAAAACAACATCTGAAAGGATGCCCTCAGAATCTGGAACCCAAAGCTCTAATAGGTTGCATCCATAGTTCATTATTTTAGCTTGCATACCATTTTTATTTACAAGTGTGTAAGCAATGATATCTTCGCCGTTTTTAGTGACGCCTAATTTTTCTTTTTCCACGTGAAAACCTCCCTGAAAATTTAAAATAAAATCCCGCTGTGTCAAAAAAGACCACATAGATAATGATAAAGGTCTAATGGGGTAAATACAAGATTTAAGCTGTATTTAAGCAAATTTTCGAAGTGTAAATGTCAAAGAAATGCCATTTGTCTTGTTAATGATTTTGAGAATGATTAAAATAAAAATATGAGTGAATCGGCGAAAAAACGAAGGATAGCAGATAAAAAAATCTTTCGATTAATAAAATTGCAAATCGTACTATTACTCATTCTTGTGGCAGGTATTACCTATTACTACGCCAGTGGGTACGCAGCTGAAGTCTCTGCACTTAAAGCAGAGGCTATTAATATTGTAAAACATTCTAGTGTAGATACTTTTAGGCAGATAGAGACTAGCGAAGTTTACGATTCAAATGGTAATACCATTTCAATTCTTAAGGGCGAAAAGGATGTATATTATATCACCTACGATCATATCCCGACTTATGTCTGCGAGGCCCTCATTTCCATTGAGGATAAGAAATTCTATAAGCACAGCGGAGTGGATTATAAAGCTATAGCTAGAGCTATTTTTGCTATGGTGAAGGATGGCGAGGTAACTCAGGGAGGAAGTACTATAACTCAGCAGCTTGCCAGAACAATTTTCTTAAGCAATGAGAAAACATGGCAGAGAAAAGTAGAGGAAATATATATAGCTTCAGAAATGGAGAAAAAATACTCCAAGGAGCAAATTCTTGAGTTCTATCTTAACAATGTATATTTTGCTAATGGATATTATGGAATTCAGGCGGCAGCAAAGGGTTATTTCAGCAAGGATGTGACAGAGCTTAGCTTGTCTGAAATATGCTATTTACTAGCGATTCCAAACAGTCCTACATATTATGATCCTGTAATTAATCCTCAGAATACAATTACTAGAAGAGATTTGATTCTTACATCTATGTACAAGGATGGAGTAATAGATGAGAAGACTTATAACAATGCAAAAAAACAGGAGATTGTACTTGAAAGGCCTAATAGCGTAAAAAACAATTATGTAGAAACTTACGTATATTATTGTGCTACAAAGGCATTGATGGAGACAGAAGGCTTTGAATTTAAAAATGATTTTGCATCAGAAGAGGCAAAAGAAGCATATGAAAGAGCCTACGAGGAAGCTTACAACAATTGTAATGCAAGTCTTTTTACATCGGGCTATAGAATATACACATCCATAGATTTAAATAAGCAGCAGAAACTACAAACAATCATAGACACAAAGCTAGAGGAATTTACAGATGTAAATGAAGAAGGAATACTTGCGCTTCAGGGGGCAGGAGTATGCATAGATAATAGCACTGGAATGACAGTGGCTATAGTTGGTGGTAGGAGTCAGGATGTTTCAGGTTACACTTTAAATAGGGCATTTCAAAGCTTTAGACAGCCGGGAAGTTCTATAAAGCCGCTTATTGTTTATACCCCAGCCCTAGAGATGGGCTACACTCCAGATGACATAGTGATGGATGAGAAATTTGAAGGTGGGCCTGAAAATGCTGGAGGAAAATATGCTGGAGAAATAACACTTAGAGATGCTGTAGCATATTCGAAGAATACAGTAGCATGGCAGCTATATGAGCAGGTGACACCGGAAAAGGGCATTGGATACTTGAATAACCTTGGATTTAGTCATATAGAAAAGGATGATTATGGAATGGCGGCGTGCCTTGGTGGACTTACAGTAGGTGTAAGTCCTCTAGAGATGGCAAAGGGTTATGCAACCATATTTAACGATGGTTATATGAGAGATCCAGGGTGCATCATGAAGATAACAGATGCAGCTGGAAATATCCTATACGAAGCCAACCAGGAAGAAGTGCAAGTTTATCAAGAAAATGCTGCCAGAACTATGACAGATATGCTACAATCAGTAATAGCGGTCGGTACAGCAAAGGGAAATGATTTAGGTGAAATGCCTTGTGCTGGTAAAACAGGAACTACCAATAGTAACCGAGATGGATGGTTTGTTGGATACACTCAGTATTACACCACTAGCGTGTGGGTGGGATATGACATTCCAAAACAGATGCCTGGACTGACAGGTTCATCTTATCCGGCAGCTATTTGGCAGGAATACATGATGGATATTCATGAGGGTTTGCTTCCGGCAGAGTTTTTAAGGCCAGTGGAATACATTGGCACTGAAGAGCAGCAGGAAGAACCGGTGATAGATGAGGAAGAAAGCCCTGAGGACCAGGAGAATCCTCAAGAAGAGGATGATACAGTAACATATCAGCTGGTGACTCAGACATTTGACGGAACTGAGATTCCACCGGGGGTAATTCCTGAGAACGCAACAGATATACAGATTACTACGACTACAGAAGGTCAGTAATAATAAAGTAATGGAGGATTTAGGAGAGTATGGCAAAGTATGGATTTGGGTTGGATTTAGGTGGCACAACATGTAAGTGCGGCTTATTTACAAATGAAGGAGAACTACTTGATAAGTGGGAAGTACCTACAGATACTAGCAATGGTGGAGTTAATATTCTTAAGAACTTAGCTGCAACAGTTAAGGAAAAGATGGCAGAGAAAAACATCTCAGCTGATGATGTTTCAGGTGTAGGTATCGGTATTCCAGGACCTGTATCAGGAGATGGTGTTGTAAATCGCTGTGTAAACTTAGGTTGGGGCGTTTTCAATGTAGAAAAAGAATTCTCAGATGAGCTTGGCGGAATAAAGGTAAAAGCAGGCAATGACGCAAATGTAGCAGCTCTTGGCGAGGCTTGGATGGGAGCAGCTAAGGAATATTCAAGCTCAGTAATGGTTACACTTGGAACTGGTGTAGGCGGCGGAGTAATTATCAATGATGAAATCATCACAGGTGCAGCAGGTGCAGCAGGTGAGATTGGACATATCAGAGTAAACTATACAGAGGAGATGACTTGCGGATGCGGTAATCATGGATGTCTCGAGCAGTATTGCTCAGCTACAGGTATCGCTCGTCTTGCAAAGATACGCCTTGCTATGAATGAGGATGAAAGCGGACTTAGAGCTATTCCTACAGAGAATATTGATGCAAAGGCAGTATTTGACGAGGCTAAGAAGGGCGATGTAGTCGCAAAAGAAGTTGTAAAGCGCGCATGCGAGTACTTGGCTCAAGGTCTTCAGGTTATCTCAGCCGTTGTAAACCCAGAGGCATTTGTTATTGGAGGCGGTGTTTCTAAGGCTGGACAGATTCTTATCGATGAAGTTGAGTATAGATTCAACCAAATCGCATTTCACGGATGCCGCAATACTAAAATTATTCTTGCAACACTTGGCAACGACGCAGGTATCTATGGAGCGATGAAGCTTATCCTTTAATTTGAAATCAGATTTATAATAACACGAAAAAAGACTTGTAACTTCAGCCAAAGTTACAAGTCTTTTAATGTATCAAGGGTTATATTTATTTCTTCATTACTCCTGCATATCCATTCTCTACGATATTTGATGCCTGAGTTGTGAGTGTGTCGAAATCGATTTTACGGCCGCCCTTAAGCCAGTCTCTATAAATAAATGTAATAGAAATTGTGTATGAACGAACGATTGATGGATAGTCAGTTCTTTCAAAGAACTTTGCAAATGGTTCACTGCGAAGTACAGAATCTGTGACTGATTCATAGAAGAATGAATAGTGATCGTCGCAAAGAAGCTTCTTTTGTACTTCGTTACATGATTCCAAGTAAATATAGAAGTTTTTGATACATCCTGGAAGGTCAAAAGCTTCAGCATATGAGCCAATGCTTTCGAGAATGTCTGATACAATTTCCTCCTCAATTTCTTTAACTAAATCATCAAGTGATGAATAGTGTAAGTAAAATGTCTTTCTATTGATGCCAGCCCTGTCAGTAAGTTCAGGAATAGAAATCTCGTTGTAATTCTTCTCAAGAACAAGTTCATAAAATGACTTTCTTATAGAAGTTAAAGTTCTTCTAACCCTTAAATCCTTACTTCTTTCTCTCATTATAATACTCCTTCAACATTGTAAGATGTTTATATTGACCCTCAAAAATGATACATAAATAGAATGCACAACTGCAAGACTAACATATTTGATGTATCTTTGTCTACTATACCACGGAAAAATCAGCCCGAGTAAGTTTTAATAGATTTTTTATAATTTGTTTGTTGATTGGACACATTTAAGAGTGTATACTAACTCTTAGTTCGGAATCGGACTATTCGGAAACGAACAAGTAGTGCGCAATTAAGTTAAATATAATCGATTAAGAGGATTAAATCAAGGGAAAGAAAGGAAAATTATGATAGGAGAAGAGTTCGATAAGAGAAGGCATTTTGGCTTTATGCTTGATAATGCTGCTCGAGAAATTAAAAAAGCTGTTGGCCGAGGCGTAATAGAAATGGGTGAAGTTCCATGCAATTTAAAGAATGCATGGCTTGTAGGATATATTGAGCGCCAAAGGGACCCAGTATTCCAAAAGGACTTAGAAAAGACATTTCATTTCCCTAAATCCACACTGGCTGACATGATTCAGTGTTTGGAGAAATCGGGATATTTGGCTAAGGCTCCTGTGGATACAGATGCCAGAAAAAAACAGATAGTTGTCACCGAAAAAGGAAAGAACTTCAGCACACTTGCTGAGAAAGAAATTATGGCGGTTGAGGACTACATTACAAGGGGGATTCCAGAGGATCAGATTGATTTGCTGGTTGAAATATTTGAGAAAATTCAGCAAAACGCTAAGGACTATAAGTCTTATGTAGAGTTGAAAAAGGAGGATTAAGTTTTGGTTAAAAGGATATTGCATGAAATAAAGGAATATAAAGCAGCCGCTTTTCTCACTCCTTTTTTTATGATTCTAGAGGTTGCAATGGAGATGTATATCCTGCGACTTGTAGGAGATTTAGTAAGTGAAGGAGTAGAAAAAGGCGACTTGTCTGCTATCTATAAAATAGGTGCCATGATGCTTATCAGTGCAGCAGTGGGGCTGTTTGGTGGAATAATGGGTGCTGTATTTGGAAGCAAGGCATCAGCAGGTTTGGCGAAGAACCTGAGAAAGAGCATGTTTGAAAACATCCAGACATTTTCTTTTGAAAACATTGATAAGTTTTCAACTGCAGGTCTTGTAACTCGTCTTACAACTGATGTTACTAACATTCAAAATGCTTTTATCATGATTCTTCGAATGGGATTTAGAGCCCCTGTGACTGTAATATCAGCTATGATTTTGTCGTTTACTATCAGCCCAAAGATTGCATCTATTTTCTTGGTAGCAATGATTTTACTCCTCATAGTAATGGCTTTTGTAATGACAAAGGCACGTCCGCTTTTTGATACTTTGTTTAAGAAATACGATGCTTTAAATGCATCAGTTCAGGAAAATATTACTGGAATGCGTGTTGTTAAGGCATACGTTAGAGAGGACTACGAGAAGAGCAAATTTAAAGAGGGAAGCGGCGGCATTTACAATTTTGCTACTGCAGCTGAAAAAATGGTTGTATTTACAATGCCATTTATGACCTCTGTTGTTTATACATGTATCGTTCTTATTAGCTGGTTTGGAGCTAAATTTATAGTTATCGACAAGACACTTGAGACAGGTGATTTGCTTTCACTTTATGGATACTGCATGAGTATGCTTATGTCGCTTATGTTCTTTGCGATGATCTTCATCATGGTAACAATGTCTATTGCAAGTATGCAGCGAATCTATGAGGTGCTTGAGGAAAAGACTGCAATCACAAATGGTGATGATCCAATTTATGAAGTGCCAGATGGCTCTATTCAGTTTAAAGATGTAGTATTTGGCTACAACAAGACAGCTGAAAAGCCAGTACTTGACCATATTAATCTAGAGATTAAGTCTGGAGAGACTATAGGAATTCTAGGTGGAACTGGTTCTGCCAAGACTACATTAGTCTCTATGATTTCACGACTTTATGATGTAGATGAGGGTCAGGTTATAATCGGCGGTCATAATGTTAAGGACTACGATGTGGAGACAGTGAGAAATCAGGTCTCTGTAGTACTTCAAAACAATGTGCTTTTCTCAGGTACTATTGCTGAAAACCTTAGATGGGGTGATAAAGAAGCCAGCGATGAGGATATTAAAAGAGCAGCTAGACTGGCATGCGCTGATGAGTTCATTGAGAAGTTCCCTGATGGATATAACACTCACATTGAGCAGGGTGGAACCAACGTATCAGGTGGACAGCGCCAGAGACTTTGTATTGCAAGAGCCCTTCTTAAGAAGCCAAAGATTCTTATCTTAGATGATTCTACATCTGCTGTTGATACAGCTACAGATGCAAGTATAAGACGTGCCTTCAGAGAAGAAATCCCAGGCACAACAAAGCTTATTATTGCACAGCGTATTTCATCTGTTATGGATTCAGACAGAATCATTGTTATGGATGATGGAAAGATAGATGATTTTGGAACTCATGAAGAGTTGCTTGCAAGAAATGAAATCTATCGCGACATATACCAGCAGCAGACAGGCGCAGGTAGCGGTGATTTTGACAAGGAAGATCAGGAAGGAGGTGCCGACATTGGCTAGACGACCAGTACCAGGACAGATGCCAAAGCTTACAAAAGAGCAGAAGGCCAAAAGACGCGGCGCCCTTGGCCGAGTATTTAAATATGTTGGACAGAGATATTGGCTCCACTTAATTATAGTGGTTATCAGTATTTTCGTTGGTGTACAGTGCAACGCAAAGGGTACTGCCTTTATGCAGACTCTAGTAGATGACTATATTACGCCAATGGTAAAAAGTGGAAGCACCGATTTCACTGGCTTAGCTCATGCTATAAAAACTATTGTTGTCTATTATGCAGTGGGCATAGTAGCCACTTATTTATACAATTATTTGATGATTTATGTAGGACAGGGAACTCTTAGGGATCTTCGAGATGACATGTTTGAGAAGATGGAAGATTTGCCAATCCGTTATTTCGACACACATGCCCACGGTGATGTAATGTCGATTTATACCAATGATATTGATACAATGCGACAGATGATTTCACAGAGTTTTCCTCAGATATTTAACAGTGTAATCTCTATCGTAACAGTATTTATCTACATGGTAATGACCTCATGGGCACTTACTATTGTAAGTATATTAATGATTGTTCTCATTGCCTTTACAACAGCGCAGGTTGCAGGGCGCTCAGGTAATTATTTCCGCAAGCAGCAGCAGTCCCTTGGCGCTGTAAACGGAAATATCGAGGAAATCATGAACGGCCAGAGGGTCGTTAAGGTATTCTGCCACGAGCAGGAGGCAATTGAAAAATTCAATGAGCTCAATGAAGAGCTTTACAACAATGCATACAAAGCAAACAGACTTGCCAACAGCCTTGGACCTATCAATATGCAAATGGGTAATGTCAGCTACGTAGCATGTGCAGTAGTAGGTGGCACACTTGCAATCAATGGCTGGATGGGTCTTACAATTGGTGCGTTAATTGCATTCCTTCAGTTTAACCGTTCATTTAATATGCCTATATTCCAGGTATCACAGCAATTCCAGTCTATCGTACTTGCAATGGCAGGTGCCGAGCGAGTATTTGACTTAATTGACGAGACTCCAGAGACAGACGAAGGCTACGTAATGCTCGTTAACGCCAAGGAAGAAAACGGACAGATTGTAGAATGCAAGGAGCGTACAGGCATGTGGGCTTGGAAGCATTATCACAAGGCCGAAGGCACAACAACCTACGTTAAGCTTGAAGGTGACATCGTATTCGACGACGTAGACTTTGCATACAATCCAGACAAAACAGTACTTCACAACATCAAGCTATTTGCAACACCAGGTCAGAAAATAGCATTTGTTGGTGCAACAGGTGCAGGTAAAACAACCATCACCAACCTTATCAACAGATTCTACGACATAGCAGACGGTAAAATCCGCTACGACGGTATCAACATTAACAAAATCAAAAAGGCTGACCTACGCCATTCACTTGGAATAGTACTTCAGGATACACACCTTTTTACAGGTACAATCGCTGACAACATCCGCTACGGTAAGCTGGATGCCACAGAAGAAGAGGTAATTGCAGCAGCAAAGCTTGCCAATGCCGACAGCTTCATCAGAAGACTTCCTAATGGTTACGACACAGTAATCAAGGGAGACGGTGGAAACCTTTCACAAGGCCAGAGACAGCTTCTTGCCATAGCAAGAGCTGCTATCGCAGATCCACCAGTACTTATCCTAGATGAGGCTACATCATCAATCGATACACGTACCGAGAAAATCGTGCAGGACGGCATGGACAAGCTTATGCATGGACGTACTACATTCGTCATTGCCCACCGCCTCTCTACCATCCGTAACTCTGATTGCATCATGGTCCTTGATCAGGGTCGCATCATAGAGCGTGGTAGCCACGATGAGCTCATCAAAGAAGGCGGCAAATACTACCAACTATACACTGGCAAAATCCAAAACGCCTAAGCCAACCGCCCTTCATAGCACACAACTGATACCCGGCGCCCCTAGCCCCACATCCCGCTTGACTAAGTGTGGCTTATATGGCTCTATACATGCATTAAGAGGCACCTGTGGTATCACAGCATGAATATTTGGTTTTTCTACACGCAAATTGACAACAGACATTTCATGTGTCTTTCTCAAGCCTTTACAGTTTTCAAAAAAGTAGCTTATGTGTGGACACACGGCACATTAAGATGGCAGTTAAAAATGGTTTTGAGGGTGTTTGGAGCGATTTTGGAATGAACTTAGAAAAATATAAAGCAGGTTTTGTAATATATTTGCAGCTGCCGCTAGGATGGCGGCAGCAGTGGTCACGCTGAGACACGATGTCGAATGTGCCACGGTGCAAATATATACAAAACCTGCTTTTTAATTTTTCTTAGTGAATGTATCATGAGCCCCAAACACCCTCTTGGAATCATTTTGAAAACTGCCATAGATATTAATTGGGTGTCCACACAGCAAAGCTACATTTTTGAAAACAGTTCATTCTTAGAAAGACACATGGCTGTTGCCAATTTTTGACGTGAAGAAAAACTACAAATATTCGCTGAATCGATACCACAGGTGCCCTTATGCATATCTAGAGCCATAAAAGTTCCTACAAGCGGGATGTGGGGCTAGGAGCGCCGGGGGGCAAACTAGAAATGCTATGAAGGGCGGGGGATGAGGCGGGATTTAGCTGGATAGTTGGTATGTATTTCAACCTAGGCGGTGTGGGTATGAAATGTCAGACAATTGTGATATAATGTAACTAAGTTTTTTGGACCGTTGTTTAGCATTTCGACGTATAAGGTGTTGAAGAATGGAATTTAAGTCGATATCTAAGGAGAGACTAATGTCTACAGATGAAAAAATTGCAAGCGTAAGAGCTTCCTTTGCTATGGAAGACATGATACTCACTCCTGAGGAGATAGAGCGTGGGAGAATGATTATCGAAAAAGAGGTTGATGTGGAGGATGTAGTTCGACAGATTACATCTAGGTATGTTTCGGTAGGATAAGCCCATGATGGATGAATATTATCGCTATGAGTATGAGGATAACGGCCAGTACTGCTATCCACACACTCATGTCCTCAAGAACAAACTTGATATTAGGGATAAGGACGAGCTGTTCAAGGTGGAGCAGGAGCTTAGCTCGGCGAGATATTTTGAGATTAGCCAGCGTCCAATTCCAGGCGATTTTTCTTTAGAACATCTTTGTGCCATTCATAGGTACTTGTTTCAGGATATATACGAGTGGGCGGGTCAGATTCGCACCGTAGATATTTCAAAGGGCACTATTTTCTGCCTGACTCAGTTTATAGAGATAGAATTTAAAAGGGTCCATGAGTGGATAATTCATAATAATTATCTAAAGGATGTGGATAATAAGACAGAAATGGCTGAGAAGCTTGCCTACCTGATTGGTGAGATTAATATGATTCATCCATTTAGGGAAGGTAATGGCCGCGCTCAGCGAGTATTTATAGAGTATATCTGCAAGAATAGTAACCACTTTGACATCGATTTTTCTAAGACTACAAAGAACGATATGATATTGGCAAGCAAGGAAAGTTCAGTGCTAAATTATGAGCCTTTTGAGGAACTTTTGTATGGATGTCTTGTGGAAATGGAATAGCGAAATAATACACATGTTTCGGTAAATGTGCCAACATATTCTCAAGCCCCTGTTCTAGGGGCTTTTAACATATTAATTTCACATAAATTTCATAAGAAAAACTGCGTTAATATATAAAATTAATAATAGATTATGCCGATATGGAAATCGTAGTGGTATATCTACGTCTATTTTTTGTATAAAAAATAACAGAAAAAGAGGGTTGGCACATGAATAATAGCATGAATATTTTAAGAAGATTAATGGCTTTCTTGCTAGCATTGTTGCTTGTAACAACAATGGTTGGAGACGACTTTTACACTAGGGCTGAAGGTGAAGTCGTAGAAAGCACTGAAGAATCCGGAGGCGAGGAAAGCGCAGCGGCACCTGAGGAGAGTGTTGGAGGCGAGTATACTGCACCAGAGGGAGAAGCTTCTGTAGATGAAGCCGCACAAGTGGATGAGGCTGGAACAGGAGAAATTACGGGAGAACCAAGCATAGATGGCGATATCACAGGCCAGGATAATACAGGTATTGATAATCCTGTAATAGTAGACGAAAACGGAAATATTATTACTCCAGAAAATGGAAATGGAGCCTCAAATCAAGATGGGGCTAATAATGATGCCAACAACCCTAATCCTATAGATACACCAAGTGACGAGACAAATAACTCGATTACAGAAAACAATGGCTCTTCAAATGACCAGGTAACAGAAGATGAAACTGAGACTCCTAAGGTGGAGGAAGAATCTGATGAAGAGCTTGAGGAAGAAGAGCTAGAAGAAGAGGACGAGAAGGATAAAGAGTGCAAACACGAGTGGAAGTATATTAGCAATGGCGATGGCACACATGAGAAGATTTGCGCTCTCTGTGGTGAATCAGTGACTCAGGACTGCTCTATGGAAGATGGAGCATGTATTCACTGTGGATACACTGAAGAAAAAGAAGACGAATACGAGTATGAGTATGAATACACATCAAATGATGATGGTACTCATATTAAAAGAACTATAAAGCGCAACAAGAAAACAGGCGAAGAAGAAATCTCTGACGAGACAGAGGAATGCGAGTTTGATGCTGACGGCGTATGTATCCATTGTGGATTCAAGATGGAAGACATGGGATACAAGCTTGTATATACAAGAATCTCAAAGACAATCGATGGCGTAGTAATTACTGTAAAGGGTGAAATGCCAGAGAATTCAACAGTTGAGATCCAGCCAATAAGCCTTGATTATGCTGAGCAGATTCTTGACAATGCAGGAAAAGAAGATAACGAAGTATTTAGAGCTTACGATATTACAATTTACGATGCTGATGGAAACAAGTATCAACCACAGACTGATGGTGGCGCTGTTGAAATCACTGTAAGTGGTATTGGTGAGTTAAATGATGTAGATGATAGTGCAGTAGAGGTACACCGTGTAGAGGAAGGCAATGGAATCACAGAGCTTGACTCCAGCGTAAGTGGTTCTGACGTAACATTTGAGTCAGAGCATTTCTCATACATTATTATTTCTGCAGGAGAAACTATACCAGAAGATTCAATTACCATCCCACCTGGAACAAGTCTTGGAACAAGTGTACAGGCTACAAAATATACAAGAATAAAAACGGCACATATATATATTGAGCTTGATGCAGAAGAGGATGCGCCTACACTTACAGCTACATTCTATGATAGCAATAGCTCAACAAATGATAGACCAGGAGCCGGTACTGCAATAGCAACAGCAACATGTGCTGGAATTACTGCATCTAGCGCTGGTTGGTATAAGGCAGAATTTATTTTCTCATATGCAGCAGGAACTGATTCTTATGTAAATCCAGGAGATTATTATTCAATAGTAATTTCTGGTTTTGAAGGAGATGCTTATGATGTAAAGGTTGGGCTTAGCTCTCATAATACTTATTTCGTAGATGGGGATTCAGCTTCGCTACAGCAAGGACAGGCAGGAGCTATCTTTATTGATCCTGAAGAAATAGATGCTCCAGATGATGTAACAGGAATTACTATATCATCTCAGAACAAAACATTAGATGGTGACAAGATTTATTATTCAGTTGGTGAGACAGATAAGTTAATTGCCACACTGACACCTAATTATGCAAGATCAATTAAGTGGACAATAGATTCAGGAAGTTGTATTAGCCTAGGCTCAGATGGAAGCATTACAGCTAACTCTGCAGGTACGGCAGTAGTTCAGGCAAAATACAGTGACACTGTGTTTGCAAAGGTAACAATTACTGTATTTGCTATTTCACTTTCTGATACAACAGCAGGTTCATACACAACAAATTATTCAGTTGAGTATAATGCTCAGCCACAGAAGCCTCATGTAAAGCTTTCTGATGGAACAACAAACTATGGCGAGGACCAGCTTGGAAGCATTAGCTACTCAAGCAACAAGGATGCTGGTACAGCAACAGTAAATATTCCATATACAAGCTCTGGTGGAGTGACTTACACATTTGCAAAAGACTTTACTATTACTCCTAAGCTTTTGACATGGGATGCTAACTTTGCAAGCGCTAATTTTGTAATTGATACATCAAAGAACACTGTATCTTCAGTTACTGGAGCAACAAGTGGTCTTACAGATGTTCCACTTACACTGGGTACTGATTACACAGTAGCACTTTCTGATAAGACTACTGGTACAGCAGGAATAAGCTATAAAGTTACTATTACAGGTAAGGGTAACTACAAGACAGAAGATGGCTCTAACTATGGAACTTATGTTGTAGACACAAGTGCAGATGATATCTCAAAGTACCTTGAAGTACATTGGGTAAATGATGAGGAGCCTTCATTTGAATATACAGGAAAGGCTATTACAACTCCAACAGACGATTGGACAAATTACTTTATATTCTATGAGGCAGGCACAAAGAAAGTAGCAAGCTGGGTAGCACCTAAGACATCAACTGGTGGCAATACAACTGCTACATACACTGATAATGAAAATGTAGGTGATGCTACAATTAGCTTTGCTGTAGAGGGTTACAAGGGTACACTTACACTTCACTTTAATATTTATGAACTATCAATCAGCAATAACAGTAGCGTAGTAGCTACACTTGCTAAGTCAGAGTATACACGTACAGGCGAAGAAATAAGACCTGAAAGCGATCTTACTGTTACATTTAAGGTAGATGAGTCTACGACAAAGACACTTGTAAAGGATACAGACTATGAGCTTACTTATGCTAATAACACAGCAGCAGGAATAGCTACCATTACTATAAAGGGTATTGGAAACTTTACAGGTCAGCAGACAAAATCATTTACAATTACACCTAACTTTACAGATGATGCTGTAATCTGGGTAAATCAGAACGGTAATTATAAGGCTTCTAGCAGTACAGGATGGAAGTCAGGATATTCGAGAGTTTATACTGGAAGCGTGATTCAACCAACTGCACACTTATACTTGGGCGGTACTCGTTTGACTCAGACTCAGGTAAATAGTACAGCAGATGGTTACTATGTACAGTGGGCTGATAGCGTTACTTCTGACAAGCACAAGGCATCTGAGCTTACAGCTAATGCAGGTACAAAGTATCTTGTCTGCGTTGGTACAGGTAAGTATGATGGATTCTGCGCTGCAGCAGAGTATACAGTTTCAAAGGTAAATATTGGAACAAATACAGATATTAGCTTTAACTTAAATACTACTTCATTTACTTATACAGCAGATCCTGTAGAGCTTAAGAGAACAGACTATACATTATCATTTAATGGAACAGACCTTGTAGAAGGCGCTGATAAGGACTTTACAATTGTTTACAATAACAATCACACTGATGTAACTAATTCAGCAAGTTTCACAATCAAGGCCTCTGAGAACAATTACACAGGTTCATTAAGTGGTACTTTTGCAATTACACCAGCAACAATCAAGGATAGCAATATTACCCTTGAATACACAAGCATTGCTTATACTGGCGCAGAAAATAAGCCAATTGTTACATTGACACTTGATAATGGCAACTTTGTAAGTGCTAGCAATTACACACTTTCATACGCTAATAATATTGCAGCAGGAACAGCTACAGTTACAGTAACTGGTGTTAACAACCTTACTGGTGCAGTGCCTAAGACATTTACAATCACATCTAGAAGTGCGGCTAATTTAACAATAAAGCTCAACGGATATCAGGTAACTGACAGCGAGTTTAGCCCAGCAAGTGGTTCAAGTGATTTATATAAGTATTGCTCAAGCTATAAGCCAAAATATAGTGGAAAGAAGCTTAAGCCTAGTGTAGAAGTATTTGATGGAGCAGCACAGCTTAGCAGTACAGACTTTACATACACATATGTTAACAATGTAAATGTGGTTGAATATAATTCATCAAATGTGTCTACATTAAAGGCCAGCTATGTAAAGATTAGTGGTAAGGGCAACTATTATGGAACAGGAGATATCTATGTCTTCTTTGAAATCCAGCCTAGAGACATAAGTGCAAGTACAATTGATATAACAGTTGCTGCACCTGATTGGTCAGCAAGCCACACTGGAACATATAGTCCAGTAATTACAATTGTTGATAATGGCTCAGATTTGATATCAAGCAAACGCGGTCTAGCCCTTGATCCTGTCAATGATTATTCTGTAACAGCTGACAGCACAGCAACAAAGGCTGGCTCAGGCTATACAGCTACTATTACAGGTAAGGGTAACTATACTGGAACAGTAGAAGAGACCTACGGTGTTGGTCATGATATTTCAAAGCCTACAACAGTTGTACTTAAGAATCCTTATGATGCAACAGAGAATTATTCACTTTCAGAGGGATACTATCAGGTTGATTATATAGGTTCTGATAAGACTCCTTACGAAGTGCTTACAGTAGATGGTGCTACTTTGAGCTCTTCTGAGACTAGTCCTTCTAATTATCAGTATCTGGTAGAAAGTAGAACTTCTGATGCTGGATATGACCTTTATAACTCACATGGTGATCAAAACATTATTACTGTAGTACTTAAGGGTAATGAGGATAAGGGTTACTACGGTACATACACATACAAGTATAGAATCAAGAGAATTGATTTATCAGTAAACGGAAGCACTCCAAGCAATACTCATGTTTCAATTACATGTGAAAATAATCCTGCTACTAGAAAGTTCACAGGCGAAGAGATGAATGTGGCACATACTACTGCTGGAGATGGTGAGCTGACTATTACATACAAGGTGGGTTCTTTCTCAGAGGAGCTTAAGTATGGTGCGGATAACGACTATACAATGACTCCAGAAAACATTGGACCAGCAAAGGGAGTTACATCTGTCTCTGTTGCCGCAACAGCAGAAAGCAATTACAAGAATGGATTCAATTACACCTATACAATTGGTGATGGTGAATTAAAGAAAATTGATATTGCAGAAGGTGGTCAGGTTTACAAAGACGACAGTGGCGTATACTGGGTATACTACACTGGCTCTGCAATTAATATTGATACAAATTTAACTGTATACAATTCTGGCAATAAGCCGCTTACACAGGGTAGAGATTATACATTAAGCTATGATACATCAGGCCTTGTAAATGGAATTGGAACAATTACGATCACAGCAACTGGCGCTGGTAATTATGCAACTACATCTACTGCGACAGCTACATTTGAGGTACGTGCAATTGATGTAGGTGGAGATGACTTCAAGATAATAGTAGGTTCTCCTTACTATGAATTTACAGGAAGTCAGATTAAGCCAGCAGATATTACTGTATACTACGGAACAACTCTTCTTAGAGAAGATACAGACTATACATTAAGCTATGGTACAAATACAGTTCCTGGCAAGAACCTTAGCGAGAATTATGTTCAGGTAACAGGTAAGGGCAAGTACCAAGGAACGAAAAAGGCAAATATTAATATTTACCTGATGCTTAGAAACATGAGCATTTCCCAAGAGGGAAGCAAACTTGTTGCCAAGAATGGTCTTGTAAAGGTTGAGCTTGATAACACAACATTTACAGCAGGCGAGACACCTACAGCTTATGTTTACTATTCAACTGGAACTGATACATGGTCATCAGCTATTGAGGCTTCATACACAGTAGGCTCTGCTACAGAGTACAACTACACTGTTACAGGAAGCCAGCGACCAGGTAAGGGATCTGTTACAGTAACAGGTCAGAGCAGCGGCGCTAAGAATTTCGTCAGTGGAAACATTACATTTGACAATGTTCCATTTAAGACACCTATAAGCAGCGACGTTGCAAATGCAAGACTGCTCCAGAGTGACTTTGCATACACAGGTGGCGATGTAAATGTTGACGCATACATTGCACTTGCATACGGAGAGAAGGATGTGGACTACACAGTTACATATCCAACAGATATCAAGTCAGTAGGTGCTAAGAAGATTACACTTACAGCAAAGCCTGATTCTGCATATTACACTGGTTCAGTTCAGCTTACATACAATATTAAATACGATTTGAATGATGCAGAGATTTCTCTTTCTGGAACAGGAATTACTTACGGTGCAGATGGAGTATATCGTGCAGCATACACAGGCTCTGATATTTCATTTAGCGTGACTGTTGTATGTGGAGGAAAGACAGTTCCTTCAGCATCACTTGCAATCGACCCTAGTTCAAAGACAGTAAAGAATGTTGGAACTCACACTATTACAATTTCTAAGGGCGAAACAGCCACAGATGTAATGGGAGATCCTCAGACAATAGAACTTGAGGTAAGTGGTATTGATATCACAGATTACTATAGAGCCTTTAAGCAGAGCAATGGCTCATACGCTGATACATATACTGCAGAATTTACAGGCAATGATATTAAGCCTACTGTCTTAATTAAGCCTGAAGCAGATAGTGCTACAACACTTGTTAGAAATGTAGACTACACACTTGAGTATCATAACTGTATAAATGCTACTCAGACAGAGCGTAGTACATACGTAACAGTTACTGGTATGGGAGCATACTCTGGTACATTTAATATGTACTACACAATTACACCAGTAGATTTGTCTAAGTGTACTATAAGCGTAGAGCAGGCAGTATATGCAGGCCCTGGTGTTCCAGTGAAGCCAGCTGTAAGAATTACATATGGAACTCTTACACTTAAGCGTGGAACAGACTATCAGATTAATGATGAGACTGCGTACAAGAACAATGATATCGGCGCAACTGATTATCTTGAGGCTGAGGCCACCAGGATAGGTCAGCCATTTACTGCTTATCCTTCAGTAACAATCACACCTGGTACAAATGGTAATTATTCAATTGCCGGTGGAGCTTTAAATAAAGACTTTAGAATTAATAAATTAGATTTACGTAGCACAACAGTAACTATTGGAAAGACAAGTGCCGAATACACAGGAGATCCTGTGCCACTTGACAGCAGCATGTTAAGTCTTGAGGTAAATGGCACAATACTTGAATACAATAGCGATTATGAATTAACTATCCTTAATTCAAATAATGTTCCTGTATCTGAGATAGTAGATAAGGGAGATTATACAATTACAATTACTGGTATCAGAAGTTGTGACCAGTCAATAACAAAGAGATTTACTGTTACAGACAGATCAATTCCTGCAAACTATTTAAATGGCACAGGAAAAATCTCTATTACAGTAGGTGATGTATCTACAATTGGCGGTACACCAACAGTTGTTATTAAGGATGCAGGTGTGGCTGGAGCATCAGCAGAGAATCCAGTTACATTGAACGATGGTTCAGATCCTACAAAGCCAACAGACTATACAATTACTGTAGTTGGAAATGATAAATCCGGTGAAGGTGGATGGGATACTTCAAAGACTCAGGATTCTTACGGAAACTATGATGTAAAAGAAGGTTCACCTTATGTGATTATCACAGGTACAGGCAACTATAGTGGCGAGCAATTTAAGGTACCATTTAGTGTTGGTAAGTCACTTCCTGATCTTGCAGCAGAAGGTAAGTTCTCTTACCACAAGGATGGCACATACATTCAGGAGTTTACATACGACGGAGTAAGTCATTTACCTAAGCTTACAGAAGTATATGTTGTAGAGGATGATGGAACACACACAACTCTTACAGAAGGTACTGATTTTGAGATTCAGGTAGTAAACGAGTCTGGAGATGTTGATACAGTAAACGCAGGCGTTAAGACAGTAAACATCATCGGTAAGGGAAGATATTACGGCACAGTAACTGATTCTTACAAGATTAATACAAGAATCCTTGAAGGTGAGGTTACATGGAAGAATAGCTATACTCGCGATACAAGTGGAGTAAATATTGATAAGGTTACTCTTAAATTAGAGGGACCAGACCTTACTATACTTACAGCAGCTAAGTCATCTGAGATATTTGGCGATGCTTCATTCGCAGGCTACTATTATCAGGAATATGATGGAAAGCCAATTACACCTACTATCACAATTACTGATGGAGGTCTTGCAAGCGGCTCTACAGCACAGGTACTTAGAGAAAATGTTGATTACACAGTAAGATACGACGACAACAATAAGTACTATGATCCAACAGTTCCTGATGCAAAGATGGCATGCGTGACAGTTACATTCCCAACAGATTCAGGTAACTATGCAGGTTCAACAACTACTATTAAGGCATACTTCATAATAGGCCAGAGCTCTATCGGAGATGGTAAGTTCAAGGTACAGTTTGAGCGTGAAGATGAACTTCAGCTATTAGATTATGCATTTGACTACACAGGTACATATATAACACCAGCAGTTGTAGTATCTAACACATCTGATGCTAAGCTTAAGGAAGGCACAGATTACAGAGTTTACTATACAACTGAGTTGTTGGAAGACACTTCAACTGAAAGCCTAATCGAGGCTAACAAGAAGCAGCCAAGAGATCCTGGCAAGGGATATGTATATGTAGAAGGTATAGGAAGCTACAAGGGAGTCCTTTACAGAGAGTACAAGATTATGGCTAACATGGATCAGTGTACATTTGTAGGCTACAAGCCTGACGGTGTAACAATTGATACATCTGTTGAAGGCATTCCAGATCAGTTCCTTACAGGTCAGGAGATTGACCCAATATTTGCGGTAATTCTCTACAGATCAGATGGAACATACATGACTCTTACAAAGAATACTGATTATACAGTAGTTGTATCTTCTGATGACAACTATACAACAACAGGTAAGGTTACAATTACAGCTAAGAATCCTTACTTCAGAGGAGAAAAGGTAGGTAACTTCAATATCGCTCTTGATAAGAGCCTTATAAAGATTATCAACTTCAATGAGGAGTACATGTACACAGGCCGAGCTATTAAGCCAGACTTTGAGACAAATTATCCTAATATTTTAGTAGATGATAGTCTCACAGAATACTTCAGAAGAACTTACAATCCAAATGGTTCATACACTGATGTACCAGTTACTTCAGATGATGACCTTAAGAATGTAGGAACTATAGCAGCTACAGTTCACTGGTTCGTAGAAAGTGATCCTACTCAGACAGGTGAGCAGACAGTAGAGTACAAGATTATAGAGCGTCCAATTGACGATTGTAAGGTAGTACTTGCTAAGACCCAGAGATACACAGGTAAGGCCCAGACTCCAAGCTTTACAATATTCCTTAAGGTTGAGGATATTGATGGCAAGGCTAGAGTTTATACTCTCAAGGATTCTGACTACACTGTTACATACGGTGGAGAGATAAGCGGCACAGGTACAATTACAATTAAGGGTACTGGCAACTTCTCAGGAACAAGACTTGATAACTTTGAAATAGCTCTTTGGCCAATAGTTAACTTACATGTTACAGCATATACTCAGGATAGCATTTCAGTAGCATGGGCAAGAGATATGTATTCAGAGGGAACAGAGCTTGATATTGAGAACCTTGGAACAGGCGCAACTCAGACAGTCAGAGTAGAAGGCAAGGCAACAAGCTACACATTCAAGAACCTCACAGGTAGCACAAAGTACAGAATTTCAGCACGTGCTTATGTGGGAACTGGTATATTTAGCTCTAAGGATGTAAGCATCGAACAGGCAACTGAGATTTCAACAGCAGCATTTAGAGTTGCAAGTAACTCAGCTGGTTCAATGACAATTACATGTACAAATTCTGCAAGCGTAACCATGTACTACATCTACCGTGATGACAACACAACATCTAAGGCAGACGATACACTTATAGCAGTAATTCCTAAGTCATCTGGTGCAGAAACAAGCTACACCAATTCTGGCTTAACAAGTGGAAAGACCTACTATTACTACGTACAAGGCTACTACCTTGACAGCAACAAAGACCTAGAGCTTGTATCAGAATCTGATTACGTAAGCGCAAAGGCAAAATAAACAAAATTGAGGCAGCCCCATCTTCGGATGGGGCTGTTTTTTTGCCTTAATAAAAATAAGAAAAGTATTGTAAGAACAAGCGTTTTTCTATACAATTTAAGTATCTATTGATATTAGGATAGGGAAGGTATGTCTGAAAGAAAAAAGTTCATCATAGGCGGATTCGAATTTGAGACCTACTATGAGTACCGAGGAGCCCAGGAGGACGTTAGAAAAATAGAGTGCATCAACCAGGAACTTGATATTCAAGACCCTGAGGTGGCATTGCGCCTTTATAATGATATAAGAGACGGTATTATTACTTTTAACAGTCCAATTGGACAGCAGTACGCAGAGCATGTAGCAGATATAGTTGCCAAGAAATCAGCAGGCCTTCTTGATGATAGAGAGATTATCGAGGAAGCAGCTGGTAGAGCCAAGAGTACAAAGGCATTGGGGTATGTTTTTGTGGGTCTTGCGGTAGTGCTTATTGGTGTGTTTGCAAGTGTGGAGATCAAGGAAATTATTCACACTAGGAAGTTGGCAAAGCTTGACGACCAGGTACAGAGTGCCGCAAATGCCACAGGAAACACTAATAATTCACAAAATAATGTTAATAATAGTAATGTAATTGACGATATACATTCTGTAGAGAACCAAAATGGGGGTGAATCAGGAAATACTGCACCTGCAAATGAAATTGATGATGATTATATCCATAGTCAGTGGGATGCAAATTATGCAGCAGGAGAGAGACCAATCCTTCCTGAAATGAATGAATTATACTCTCAAAATAATGATTTTGTAGGAGTTCTTACAGTAGTAGATACAGATATCAACTATCCGGTTATGCAGACACCTAGCGATCCAGAGTACTATTTGAGACGTGATTTTTATGGTGAGAGCAGCACAGCAGGGACTCTATTTGTGGATTATAGGTGTGACATAGTTAATCCTACCACTAATACAATTATCTACGGACATAACATGCGTTCAGGTACCATGTTTGGTGGCCTCAAGAGATATCTTGATTATGATTATTATCAGGCGCATAAGACTATAATATTTAAAACTCTATATGAGGAGCAGACTTACCAGGTAGTAGGCGTGGGACTTTCCGAAGTAGGTTACGAGGACGATGACACCTACAAGTACTATGATTTTATAGATGCCCTGACAGGTGAGGAGCTTCAAGAGTTTATAGATAATATCCAAAGTTTATCGGTATTTGACGAGACTATTGATATTACTAGCGATGACAAATTATTAACTCTAAGCACATGCAATACATACACCGAAAACGGCAGAATGTTTGTTGTGGCTAAGAGAATAAAATAAATACAATAAACTATAATCTTTAAACATTTGGATTTAGGGATGGGAATGCTATGGCTAAGATGAAAAAGGGATTTTTGAAAAAACTAGGATGTATTCTTATTAGCGCATCTATTATTCTGACGGGCTTTACTTTCTTTGGCTCGACAACTTCAGAAGCAGAAGGTACCTGGGAAGGCAGTACCTATGTAGTTACAGATGGACATATCGAGCTAGGAGAGCTGATGGGATATGAAGACACCCTCACAGGAGTTACCTGCGATGGCAATCTTACTATCGATGACAGTGCTCTTTCAGGATTCAATTCACTTTCAACTATAAAAGTAAATGGAAATCTTAATCTAGGTCATAGTGCATTAAAGGGCGACGAAGCATTAAGCAGCGTTTCATGTGAGAGCATGTCAGGTGCAGATGCAACTACATTCCTTGGCTGTACTAATATTGCATTTAGTATTTCTGGCGGTGATTATTACATTCACAATAAGGGACTTTATACAGGCACAAAGCTTATATATGTTCCAAGTAAGGCTGTTTCAGACAACAAATACATCATAAAAGAAGGCACAACAGTTATCGGTGATTATGCACTTGATGATACATCAATTACTAATCTTTCATTCCAGAATAACAGTGCTTCTAGCATCCAGACTATTGGAACACATGAAAAATGGCCTACAGATGGAACACACATTAATATAACAGGCGCAGGACCTACAAGTCCTATAGTTGAGTATTTCTCACACAATTATCCAAACGTAATCTTAGACGGTGCTTCAACAACATACACAATCACAGTAAACGCTGTATGCGATGGCACTACATTTGATACATATACAACATTTAAGACAGAGGGCATCGAGCTCACTGTTAATGCAAAATCTTATGATGGCTACACAATTAGCGGAGATTCTTCTAAGGTAATAGCAGCAGATGCTGACGACACAATTAGCTTTACTTACACCAAGGATTCTCCAGGACCTACACCACCAGGTCCAGAGCCACCAGGACCTACTCCTACAACCAAGTACAATGTAACTGTTGTAGAGCAGGCGGCAGATGGCACAGTATTTAAGAACGAGACAAATCAATATGAGGCAGGTGCTACAATAAGCGCAACACCTCATGATGGCTATACAGCACAGGCTCCTACAACTTATACAGTAGTGGCAGCTGACAATCAGTCAGTTACATTTACCTACACTAAAAATGGTAGCGGTGGTGGCACCGGTGGAGGTGGTTCCGGCGGTGGCTCATCTAGCGAGAGCAGCACCCCTGCTCCTGTTGTGAAACCAGGTACTGTATCAGCTGAGGCACAGACAACAAACAAGTATCACATCACAGAGGGTGCTAACCAGACAGTAGTAGCTGGCTCAGGCCCAGTACGTATCGTATGTGATGGTCCAGTTGACAAATTTGCATATCTATTAATAGATGGCAATGAAGTAGACAAAGCAAACTACACAATGGAGTCTGGCTCTACAATCATTACTCTTACAAAAGAGTACGTAGCTAACCTTGCAAATGGTGATCATGCTGTGCAGTTCCAGTACACAGATGGTTATGCATTTACAACACTTAAAATTACAGGCGGTACAGCAGCTACAACAACTGCTGGCAAGACAACAACCACCGTTACATACAAGGTAAGTTCAGACGGCTCAATTTCTTCAGGACACACACAGGACAGTACTCCTAAGACAGCCGACGGATTTGATAACAGATATCTTCTTTGCCTTGCAATCTTCTTACTTGGAGCAGGCGCAATTCTTTTCAGCCGCCAGAAGAAGTTAGAAGCAATACTTGAAAGCCAGAGAGATGAGTATTAAACAGGTGGAAAAATGATTATTGAAACTATTATTTATGTGGCATTAATAATTGGATTATTTATGGTATGTGATAATAGCTTATCAAGGAGGTACTATGTCCCATTTAAGGTGGTATGTAGTGCCTCCTTTTTGGCTATTCTATTCATTAACCATTATTTTTCAGAGAAGCTGACAATGATGATGTGGGCTCTTTTTGCATGCTTTGTAGGTGATATTCTAATGGGTCTCTACAACACCTACACTCGGAAGGAGTTTATGATACTTGGCATTATATCCTTTATGATAGGTCACGTTGGTCTATTAAACTATATGTGCCGAATTACAGACAGAACTAGTGCCCTAATCTACATTCTGCCTTGTATATCATGTGTCTTACTGGCATGGCTGAGAAGCCACTTTAGGCTCCATATGGGCAGTTTATTCGTGCCATGCTTAATCTACTGCTACTTCATCACTACAATGACGCTAAAGGCCCTAGAATGCGGCTTACAGGGTATGCTATGGCTTGCCATTGCCGGAATCCTCTTTTGGATTAGCGACTTCACAATCATATTCCTATATTTCTATCACTACAGAAGCAAATCAATCAAGCGCATAGTCCACTTCATAAATCTAGCCACATACTATGCAGCCATCTTACTATTTATATTTAGCTTATAACCCATTTATTCACAGCGCCAAGTAGGCTAAAAGCCCTGCCCCGCCCTGCCACCGGGGTGTGGAAACCTTGCAAGAATATTATGTTTTTCATATATGCAAAGTTCACATCTCTTATAGGCATGTGTCTTTTTCAAGCCTCCACAGTTTTCAAAAAAGTAGCTACTGTGCGGACACACCGTACGCGTAGATGGCAGTTTAAAAATGGTTCTGAGGGTGTTATGGGCGATTTTGGAATGAACTTAGAAAAATATAAAGCAGGTTTTGTAATATATTTGCAGCTGCCGCTAGGATGGC
>NZ_FMUY01000024.1:0-13480 GCF_900101325.1 Pseudobutyrivibrio sp. AR14 | reverse complement strand
GTAAAAACGGATGAAAATGTTATTGAATATCCAACACTAGAATCGCAAGATTCATTAAAATCAAAAATGATAAGTACGGAACTACGAAATCCGTATGAAAAAAAATATATGTTCAAATCCCATAAACCGGAGGCGGAGACTATTAATCAGATGATTAGTATAGAGCAACCACAATGGGATGTGGAATGTGAAAGATAAACCTAGGGGACGGAGTTAGTGGTTCATTTTATTTTTGGACCTATAACCCCGTCCCCTAGGCTTATCTTTTCTCACTTAGCGTAACATCTATTTTTTATAAACAAAAATTTCCATATCTGCCACTATAGCTATTCCTTTTTTAATTGCATCATTATATGACACATCCTCATATAATAGTTTCTTGGTAATGTTGTTGTAATCTGATTCATAGAATCGACTCGAAATGATTTCCTTAAGCATCTCGGGAATGTTATATTCAAGCTGTGCTGATGGATTGTTCTTTGACATCATACGATCATCGCGCACCTTATCAATCAAAGAATCCAATTCAGGTGTAATCTCAACCTCAGGAAGCAACTTAGCAATATCATATAGATGCCTCGAATCTCGATCCATCATATTTTGAATACGATAATCACAAACAGCAAATACCTTATCAATAAATGTTCGCTCTAAGGACTGCACCTGCATACTTATCTTTGCTTCAGAAAATGGAATTGGCAAAGTTATTCCGCTCTTTTCACAGAATCTCCCCACAAAGCTATACACATCATGAACTTCCGCTGGATAAACATCCTGATAAAAACTCGTTTCAACAATCAACTCCAGAGGCACTTCACTAAAGAGAGATTCGTATTTAAAAACATATTTGTTATAGCTATGACGAGATTGTATATCTTCTGCATTAGTTAAAGTCAGCCCCAAATCCTCCGCTAAGCTCAAAATTATATTCTTTGTCTGTTTCTTTTCACCTTCTGTTAGCTTGCGATTCATTGACAAATCGATATCTTCTGAAAACCTATCAATGAGACCATACGCTTTGGATAAAGAAGTACCTCCTTTAAACACAAATGGAAGATCACTTTGAGAAACACCTGACAGAATCATAGACTGAATAGTATCTTTTTCAATCATCTGAGTCGTACGGTGTTCTTCAGCAGCCACTGTTTCAATAATCTCTTTCCACTGTCCTTTATAATCTCTATACCAGCTCACCCATCAGGCCTCCTTCGTAAATATTTCTATAAACCTTGTCTGGATATAATGACAAGTATTCTTTTACAACAGAAAAATCCACTCCTACTAAGTTGACAAATTCTTTTAGCTTCGAGTTGAATTTCTGTCCGGAAATTTCACTATACTTGTCAATCATAGACATCAAATCCAAAAACTGTAGTGCAGATTTATTCTTGGCTGTAACCTCTGCGACGGGTTTATATACAACTATAGTATTCCCATCTATCTCATGCTTACGTTGTTTGGTAGACGCCTCATTACTACAAACCTCATAACAAGAAGGATTCTGCGTTGTAAATCCATATTTATTTGCAAGCTGTAACCCCGTTATATAGCCTTCCACTTTTTCTTCTGACCCAAGATACTTCTTCTCAATATATTTATCTATTGAAATCTTTCCCTTTGTTCCTAATATTGTGACATAAGAAAGGAAATATACACCATTATATAAGCGTTCTAACTTACCTTCATCTACAAGTTTCTTCATCTCCTGGCGAAGATAGTCTTTAGAATCACCTGGTAACTCAGTCAAAAAAATAGGCTCACCATTTTTATAATTTTCAATTATATAATCATATACCATCCGCTTCACCTCACAAATATGAAACTATCTATTTCAACTTTATGATACATCCATAGATGATTATTTGCAAGTTTTTATTCTAACAAAGCCTAGGGGACGGAGTTAGTGGTCCATTTTATTTTTTGGACCTATAACCCCGTCCCCTAGTTTTTTTATAAAAAAAATATTTCACAGCCATTATTTAAATAAAGCACAAGTCTCATATATATTTTGGACCTATAACCCTGTCCCAAGAGACCATTTTTATTCATGTAGAAATACTATAAAAAAGAAAGGAACTAGACATGAGGAACAAAAAAATATTTATATCGCTTCTTATGGCAACATCTCTTTTAGCAGAGAATATTAATGCTTATGCTGACGAAAGTGAGTCTGATTATGCTATTGAAGATTTAACTGAACCAACAGATAGCGACGAAGAGAGTAATGACGTAGTTGTGGAGGAAGATGAAGATTACACTTCCAATACAGATGAAGAAAAAGAAGATGAAGATGAAGAAGATGATGAAGAAGATGATGAAGAAAAAGAAGACGAAGAAAAAGTTCAAATTGAAGAAATAGCTGATAATAAAGAACTTTTAGAAGAAGAGGAAGAAGAAAATCTTGAAGAAGAAGAAAAAGTGGTAAAAAAAGCTCTTGCTCGTGTTGCAACAATTTATCATCTAAAGGAGGATGGCACTGTTGTAAAGATTAATCGTACTATTACAGAGGATGAAGATGGCAATATAGCTGTTGAAGATATTGAAGAAGAAATCGGCGAAATGATCGATGGTGAATTCTATCTTACTCATATGGAACCAGTAGAGTATGATCTTTGCCATATTAATATCGAATATTCTAAGGAAATCGAAAAAATTGAGAATCTTAATGGCACAGAGTCAATGAAGACGACTCTGAATACTAATTTCACAATTGGTGCTGGTGAATCTATTATGTCTATTGAACATAGTTCTGATATTTCAGACATTCTTTCTAAGATAGATTTCGGAGATACAGTTAATTCGGGGGTAGATATTGTAGCTTCAATCGATATAGATGGAAATATCTCTATTGAATCAGCAGTAGCAAGAGAGCCAGAACATATCGAATCTGAGATTAAGCTTTTTGAAAAAGCTGAGATGGATTTTGAGTTTGATGTGGAATACAGCGATGAGGAAACACTAGATGGTTCTGAAGAGGAAACTGATAGTAATACCGATGAAGATGCGGTTCCGCTTGATGACGCAATTGTAAAAGAGGAGCTTGCTGTTGTTGAAGAAGAAGCCGAGGAAGCTGATGAGGCCGCAACAGATATAAACATCGAACCAGATAATGATTCGTCAGAAGAAAGTACAGATTCTTCTTCAGATGAAAGCTCAGCTAGTAGTTCTTCAGACGAAAACTCTAATTCGGATATAAAATAGGTTAGAAGGAGATAAAAATGGCAATACGACGTAATAAAGTACCTGCAAGAGAATTGTCTATAGTTGAAAAGAAAAAAAGGTTAAACAAAGAGACTCTAATAACAGGAATAGTGGTATCTTTGATAGTATTTTATTTTGGAATGGCTTTTGAAAAAGTTGACACAATAACTAGAGGTACTTTTACAGAAAAAATCGATGAAATGATATCTCAAATGTCGACAAATCCTTTGTTTGTATTTCCGATAAATTACAGTACGGGAATTGCATGGATGCTGACAATAATTGTCGCTGTGATAATAACAATTCATTATTCTTATTCATATGTAAGAATAAATTCTGGTGATGAAGCTAAAGGTAAAACATTCTGGGCAGACCCTTTTGCTATTACAAAGAAGTATGCGGAAAAGGTAATAGTAAAAGGAAAACTTTTTGGTAGAACAAGATATGATTTAGCTTATAACAATGTTATTAACTCGCGAAACGTTTATGAGTCATTAGATACTAGACATCATTTTCACGCATTAAATACATTTATTATTGGTATTACAGGTTCAGGTAAAACTAGATATGTGTTAAAACCTAACATTCTTCAAATGAACTCTGCTTTTGTGTGTTGTGATCCTAAAGGTTCAACTGCTTCAGCCTTAGGAGAGCCACTAAGACGTTTTGGATACAATGTTAAAATTTTTGATATTTTTACAAAGAAGAATTCTAATACATATAATCCACTTAAATACTGCTACCGGGAGGATGATGTTAGAAAACTTGCCATGACTTTTGCTAGAACAACAGACCCTTCGGCGGGAAAAGCGACAGGTAAAGATCCATTCTGGGATGATGCTATGACAATGCTTATGTGTGCTGAAATATCACTTCTTAAACTTATTCCAGATGGATTGGACAAGCCATATGGTCAAATGACTGAAATTATGGGAGAACAAATAATGGCTCCATGTTTTTCAAATATAGCTGAGCTTGTCCGTATAGCAAACAAGAAATGGTCCCCTTCATGTGGTATTCCACTTTTACCAGGAGTAAAACTTGGTGATGGCAAGAATAATACAGCCAATGCATCGAGACTCTCGGCAATCTTTGAGAATGTCCGTGCCTTTGAAGCGCAGCGCCAAGACTGTGATCCGTCAGAGATACAAAAACCCTATTGTCTGCAATGTTGGGAAGGGTTTTGCCTGGCTCCAGAAAAGACATCTACAACAGTCCTTATGACAGCAGCTACAAAACTTAATGTGTTTGACATAAAAGAGGTAAGAGAACTTACAGATACAGATACAATTGAGCTGGACAAGTTTGGAACACAAAGAGATGCGCTCTTTTTGATTATTCCTCCACAGGACAAGACCTATAATTTTTTAACAGCTTTCTTATATGCACAGTTATTTGATATTTTATATCGAAAATGTAATGAGAGTTTAGCTGGTACATCAGATGTCTATATTAACGATAAAGAGTTTGTTAAACATTTCTCGGCAGAGGATGTAATCCTTGAAAGAGATAAAAATTTTATGAAAGCAATTAAAGAGGGAAAAGTCATTGCTGAAAAAGTAGATGTATCAGGGGTTCACACATTCAAGAAAAATCATAATAAAATTATGGTTGATGACTCATATTACGAAATTAAAGTTGATGGTGAATATGTTACAAGACGACCAGACATGGCTTTGGCGAATAAATTCGTTGATGACTTGAAAAAAGCATCTTTAAGGAATGGCGCAAAAGTTGGATTCTCACCACTGCCTATCCACTTTAGATTTCTACAGGATGAGTTCCCTAATACAGGTCAAATAGAAGGTTATCAGGAAATCCTTTCTACTGTTCGAGAGTATAATATTTCTTGTACTATTATTTGTCAGACTATAACACAGCTTAAAGGCATGTATGAAGATACATATGAAGTTGTTGATGGTAACTGCCCTCAGGTTATATTCCTTGGTGGAGATGAAAATTCAACTGGCGAGTATTTAGCTAGGAAGATGGGTAATACAACAAAGGGTGTTGCTTCTAATTCTATTAACGATGGAGAAAAAATAAATAAATCAATTAATGTTGATGGCGGTGAGTTAATGCGACCAGAGGAGTTTGGCCGCATAGATCCATTAGATGAAATCTTATTTATTTTTGGCGAAATGCCAATTAAGGATAAAAAGTACGACTATCCATCTCATCCAAATTATAAGTATACATATGATTATATTCAGGATTTTGATAAGAATTCTGATGTATATTCATTTGATAGAACAACGCTTGGACCAATAGAGAGTGCAGCAAAACTAAGAGTAAGAAAGCCAAGAGCAATTCCAACCATTCATGACTTTAACATGCAATCTTTCAAAGAAGTTATGGGAAAGTTTACTAAACAAGAAGCTTTCGACCAGCTCGAGACTAATTACAAAGAATACTATGGTAATTCAGAAGAAGACGATTTTACAACTTTCTAAAAAATTTCATAAGAAGGAGGGGATTCCTCTCCTTTTTTTATTAAAAAAAAATCTATGCCCATTATTTATATAAGGTGACACACTTTCAATTTTTAGATAAGGAAGGTTAAACAAAAACTATGAATGAAACAGTAATTCGCAATATTGAAAACTGCAAACAGTCGGTTGAACAAATCAAAGATAGTCTGATGGCAGAGATTAATCAGAATATGGAAAATGGTATTTTTGATGTTCCAACTGATTATAAGAAACTCATTACTTTTTCAACGGAATCTATTAAATTTTTAGCTTATTATTCAAGTGATGAAATTACAAAGGAAGAGCCTAAAGAAACAACATTTGATTCTGATATCATTACAGGAGACGATATACTTGATATTCCAGAGCAGTTCGATGACGACATTAGTCTAGAAGAAGACTTTGGGGAAGAAACACTGAACAATATAGAAATTGAAGATATTCCGGAAGATGATATGAATATTGAGATTGAGGAGGACGAAGTTTTAGAAGATGAAGAAAAACCTTTTAAGGCTAATATAATAGGTGCAGCACCTGTGGCCCCAATAAGGACAGATACTCATCCGTTTGATACGATTTGCTTTGATGAAAGAAACAAGCCAATTTCAGATTTTGTTTATGATAAGAAAATTCTCAGTGCCACAAGAGGTGGTTCAAGAGAAAGACATGAAATTATGATTTATGTATCTCCACTCATGTTGGTAGAAAATCTATCAAATGTTCCGATTTTGGTTCATGCATACTGTGATGGTAGAGTTGTTACAGCAAGTTCATATGATACAAAGCAAGATGCTAAGTCAATCGTTCAAATTGAGATTAATGACTTCCAGCTTCTTTGTAGAGGTGAATTTAAGGATGGTCATTTTAGATCACTTATTTTTACAACGGGGATTTCCGCTATGCAGGGAGACAAGTTAAATACCATTTCAGTTGAAGAAGGAATAGATAGAGTAGATAACTATAACTCTGTGGGACATATTAAGTTTAGAGAGGGGGACACTCTTTTTGAAGTATATCCTCTTTCAAAAACAGAAAACGAGTATGTGGCGATAACAATCACTGAAGAATTTACAGATTATGAAGTGGTTGCTTTAACATACGGTACCACAAGACCAATATATGTAGTAGACGGAGTGGAAAAAGAACTTGTAGCTTACCATGATGGAGATACTTTTACCGCTGAATTAATTAGTACAAATAGATAATGAAGTTTTATTCAAATATAAAAGGAAAATGAAATGGATAATCAGATTACTTTAATCGGAGCCGTAAAACTTTTAAAAAGTAAAGATTATTTTATCTTAACATACTTAACTAAAAATCAAGTCAAGAAGAAGTATGAAATGAAAGAGACTGTTTGTTTCCACACCAAGGAAACTAGAAGTAGCAGAGATGCCATAAGAACAGGAAATATAGTTCTTATAACCGGCCAGATTATGAGCAACAAAGAAGATGAGGATTTATTAATTATAAATCCGATATCGTATCACATATTAGAGCCCAATGGAAATAAAAAAGAAACCGCTTATTTAATTAGGTTCGGAATTGATTACAACCGAATTCATGTTGTAAATCCAACCGAGAATTCGCATTTTATTACGCATCCCATTCCTATAAAAGATAATGTGGACTGGAATGGGGCTTTAAGTACTAAAAGTCTTATAGGACTTTCTATTCCAGTTTTTTCTCAGCAAAAATTATATAGTTAAAGGAGTTACTTATGAAGAAAAGAATTATTAGTTTGGTGCTTTTGAGTGCTATTTTGGTAAGCTCTATTGTTTCTATGACAGCTTGTGGCTCGAAAGAAGAGGAGCCAACTGCTTATACAGAAACAATTACTACTGAAATTGACCCATCTGTACCCAATATAACAGAGATGACAAAAGCGGAAATTTTGTCTCTTTCTGCAGAAGAGGTTAAACAATCAGTAGAGAATTATCTTCCAAACTACAGAACGATTTATAAAATCGATGAAAATAGAGAAATGACTGATAAAGATTGGAAGTCTCTAGCAACAATCATTTGTATTCAGCTCTATGGTTCAGCAACTATTGAAAATTCTGAATCAGAAGAGGGTGACGCTGAGAGTCATGACATCTACGTAGCACCAACATATGATGACATTTATCCAATGACCCTTAAAGAATTTGCGCTCTATATGAATAAAGCTGTTGATACTCAGTACGGTGAAGAATATAGAACGGAAAATGAAATAGATTATACAAAACTTACTGATGAGGAATTACAGTCCCAGAAAGATGCTTTGTTGGATACACTCTTCTAATTATGAAAAGCTTATCATTTTTTTATAAATGAACATTATTTATATATAAGCTAAACGCACAATCCAATTTGTTGGCGGTTTACAGTAAACATATTTCACGAAGGAGATTAAAAAATGGATGAAAATATGATTATAAATGAAGATAAGCAAGCAAGGACCACTCTTACAGAAAAGGTTTTTGAGGGCAGTACACCAGAACAGGTTATGAATAGTGTTTCTAAATATTTAAAGAAAAATGGAGTGGCGCATTTTCTTGTTATAGAGAGTTCTGACAATAAGAAGATTCCCTTTAATTACAAGTGTGCGCTCCCTATGGAGTTTGGTAATAGGAACACTCTTAATAATTCATTTTTCTTTGAGTATTTACAACATAAACTCCTCACTGAGGAGATGTATAAACGCGCTCAGGAAAATGGCCTTGAAAAGATTGATGTTGAATCATATATTACTGGAGTTACTTCAGCAGGTCAGGTTAATTATGATGCCAGCAAGATGCTTGCAGGACTTAATGATGAGAATATATATAGTATATTAGCCAGTATTTTATCTTCAACAGTTCAAAATCGTATAGCTTAGTGGCACAAGAGTAGAATGCAAGAGAAACTCATATTAATCTTTGGCTAGAATTATCTGAAAATGTGTTTTTTTTGTTAACACTCTATACGAATTATTCTTTTTAAATCGAAAATACCTTATAATACAATGAGGCATTTGATAGTGCATTATCAGATGCTTCTTTGTTTTTATGAAGCAGGAAAGAAAGTTAGAAAGGGATAAAATGGAACGACATCCTATGATCCAAGTTTTATCTGCTGATGGAAATAAAGAGATTGGATTACAATCAATATTATTAAATAACCGTAATATTTTTTTATTCGGGGAGATAAATGACGAAGCGTTGTATTCTTTTACTTTACAGTTGTTTTCTTTAGTTGATTCAGATGATAAAATAAACATTTTTATTAATTCTCCTGGGGGAGATGTTTTATCCGGTTTAGCAATTTATGACTTAATCAGACAATATAGAAATCAAATTGATTTATATTGTATAGGAATTGCCGCCTCAATGGGAGCAATTATTTTATCTGCGGGTTCAGAAGGCAGACGATTTATTTTGCCCCATTCGAAAGTAATGATTCATGAGCCGCTTTTGGCGGGGAATCTAGCCCAAAAATCAGCCTCATCAATCCAAGCTACCGCCGAATCAATATTAGAAACTAAAGATTTGCTTGTACAAATATTATCTGAGAATACAAAAAACACCAAGGAATTTGTGGAGCAAGCGATAAGTCATGATAATTTCCTGACTGCTGAAGAAGCAATAGATTTTAAGATTGTAGATAAAATCGTCGAGGAGATAAGGGTCTATGAATAAAACTGTGTATCCTAATGGAGAACATTTTTCAAGAGACGATAAACGTACAGGTGTTAATAACAACATATGCGTCTGCGGAACTTCTGGTACAGGAAAAACTAGAAGCTGCATTATACCTAATATGCTTGAATTATCAGGTAATTATATAGTTACGGATCCTAAGGGATTTTTGTATAAAAAATATAAAAAATATTATGAAGATAACGGTTATGATGTAAAGAGAATATCTTTTATACATCCTTCGGAATCGGTTTGTTATAATCCGCTGGCATTTGTACATTCTACTCACGACATACAAAAACTTGCATATTCTTTTGTTAAGGCAGATAAATCTGCGAACACACATAACGATCCATATTGGGACGAGCAGGCACTGTTCCTAATTAATTCAGTCTTTGCATATTTGTTGGATTGTGAAAGACTTGATGCAATAGATGAACTTCCAGCTAATCTTAATAGTGCTATTAATTATATTAGAAAAGCAAATGAAAGATCATTAGTGGCTGCCAGAAGGGATGCTATTTCCTTTGTCAAACAACAGCCAAGTAATATGTATGTTTATGAAGTTGCGTTAGATAATTTTGTTATTCAATATGGAGAAAGCTTTGCTTCAAAACAATATAAAAATATTTTATCAGCTCCTGAGAAAACATACAGCACAATTGTTACTGCAGCACTATCAAAGTTTTCTTCACTAGAGACAGATGAACTAGCAGCAATGCTAGAAAAGAATGATATTAATATAAAAGATTTTGTGAATAGTAAATCGATATATTTTGTAGAAGTTTCAGATACAGATTCCTCAATGAATTTACTTATTAATATATTCTTCACTCAGATGTTAAATGCATTGTGTGAATATGCTGATACGAAATGCAAAAATGGACGACTCCCAAGAGATGTAATATTTATTATGGACGATTTTCCATCATATTATATTACTGATTTTGATAAGATAATAAATAATATTAGAAGCAGAGGAATCTCAACAATAATCACTACTCAGACGCTGAAGCAGTTAAGCAATGTTTATCCTAATGGAGATGCCATTGTATCCAACTGTGATACGCTTTTATTTATGGGGACAAATGATTATGAGACTGCAGTTCTTATATCTCAAAGAACAAATAAACCAAAATATGAAATATTGAATATGCCAATTAATACTAGCTATATAATACGGCGAGGCGCTCAGCCTCAATTCGTTCAGAATGCAGATACAGAAGAATTAATTGAGTCATATTACATTTAAATATTTAAAACTATAGCCTATGGAGTAAAGCCATGGGCTATTTTTATTACTATGAAATGTGTTTGAAAATGAAAGTTACAAGTGAATATTCGTAAACGGTAAATCATCCGTACCTTTCTAAAATTTAGCCGCGCCCGCAGGCGCGACAATTACTTCACTGGTTTTCTACATTCACTTGGAAGTTCATCTGACCAAGGAAGTAGTTTATCCATAAAACTTCTATCTGTATCATCCAGATGCTCTGGGATTACAGTAAGAAGATATTTGAAATACTCATAAGGTTTTAGGTTATTAGCTTTTGCTGTTTCGGCAATGCTATAAGCTATAGCACTTGCTTTAGCTCCGGAGATTGTATCAATCATCACCCAGTTTTTCTTTCCGATGCAGAATCCGCGGATTGACTGCTCAGCAGCGTTGTTATCCATAGGGACTTCACCATCTTCAAGAAAAACTTTAAGATACTGTTCCTGGTTGATTGAATACTGTAATCCTTTATGAGTTTTACTGTTAGCTAATACATTTGGTTCAACTTTATGAACCCACGCAAAGTAGGCCTCAACTAGAGGCTTGACAGTTAGCTGTCGATGTTCATATCTCTCTGCTGTAGAAAGGTCACTTAACTTTTTCTCCTCGCGATAGATAGCCTGAATCATCTTCAATGCTTTATTCGCAGTGCAGGATCTTTGTTTATCCTTCGATGTAGCCTTTAAGGCTTCATCGAATCGGCGTCTTGCGTGCGCCCAGCATCCCGCGATTGTCAGGTCATCACGCTCCTTTTCAATCGAGTGATAAACCTGATAGCCATCTGTAACACAGATGCCTTTGAAATCCTTGAGAAATTCTCTTGGATGATCGGACTTTCTAGTCCGTTGGTAATCATAAATTACAATCGGTTTATCCTTGTACATCTTGCCTGTACGGTAAACCCACATGTAACTCTTTGAACCAGCATCACGACCATCCTTGTTAACTAGACAAGGAGTTTCATCAGCTTGTATTACGTGATAGTCATACAAATGCTCATGAAGATAATCATAAAAGACTGCTAAATATCTGTCAGCACATTGGATAACCCAGTTAGACATTGTCTGGCGTGAAATATTAATACCAACTCTGTTGTACTCAGCTTCAATACGATATAGCGGCATCGCATTTACGTATTTAGCATTATAAACACCAGCAACAGTACTCGCTGAAGCAAGGCTATTTCTTAGTAGCTGCTTTGGATGATTAGCTTTAACCATTCGCTCTGATTTAGAACCAGAATAAACAGCCACGTGGTGTTCCTCAACTGAAACAGAAGCAGGTGTGTATTTATACCTTGTATAGACTTCGTCAGGAAGACGCTTCCAAGTTTCATCACCAAAGAAGCTCTTAAGTTCTTCCTCAGTCATTTCATGAGGGATTTCTTCAACAGGAAGACCTTTGATATCTTCTTCCTTTTTGCCTTTAGATTTCTTACGAGTGATGGTAACCGTTTCTTCATCGTCATCATCGAAGTAATCATCTACAAAGGCTTCAGCCTCATTGAAAATGATTTCACCATCCTCGATGGTAAATGACAGTTGGTTAGATTCATCAGCTTTTTCAGATGAACGACCAAAGCGCTGACGATTCATATCAGCCATCTGTTCAAGCAGAAGCTGCATCTTGTTATCGATGGATTCAAGTTGCTCCTGCTGATTTAAAAACAGCTGTATTAGCATCGCTTTGTCAAAGTTATTCAGTTGTTCCTCTGTGAATTTAACTGACATAATCGCTCCATTTCTTATGGAACTATTATAGCTGAAATGCCGTATTTAAGCTAATTTGCAGCACCTTGGCATTCGTCATAATGCCTATATTTGTACGCTTCACAGAGCTTATATATGAAAGGCTATGAATTAGCCATTTCAATTGATTTAATGGTATTTCCAGAGAAAATATGCCCACAAATGAGCCTTATTTAAGGCTTTAAACAAGAAGAAAATCGCTTAAAATTAGCGTTTCTTGGGCGCTTAAAAATTCTCTGTTTTATACAAAACTAAACGATTTCTTTAGGCTCTTTGAGTTCTGAAATCGGATGTTTAGCGACTATAGTAAAACCACTCATTAACCTTTGATACTGTTCAGCTGAAATTGCCAGAGCTTCTGACTCAGTCCTAGGCCAGGCAAAAGCACCAACCTCAAGTCTTTTATAAAGAAGGAGAAAACCATCACCTTCCCACACAAGGCCTTTTATCTTGGTTGCTTTTCTACCACAAAACAAAAACAGGGTATCCTTGTCAAAAGGATCGAGATTGAATCTCAGCTTTACAAATGATGCCAACCCATCAATACCCTGACGAAGGTCAGTGTAACCTGTTGCGATGTAAATTTTCTTAAAACTGGTGGTATCATTGAGCATGGCTTATGGCTCCTATCAGTTTTAATAGAAATGCTTCTGAAATATCTTCTGATATTTCAATCCTAGCATTACCACAGATGATTGAAGCTACACCATGAGCTATAGGTTTTGGAACTGTTACTGGTTCAGGTAATTCAACAAACGATTGCACCGGCAATTGGGGCTGCGGTAATTCTATCGTTTGAAGTTTTTTTGACTGTTGAAGTTCATCTACATATACCTCTTGAACTTTACGAAGATGATCATAAAAAGTTGGTGGTTTAATACCTTTTAAAGAACACCAGTCTTTAACAGACATACCTTCAGGTCTTGAGTTGTATTCTTGAACCTCAGCAAACCATTGTTGATAACGAAGCTCTTTCTTAAGTTGAGCCGACTTATTCATAAAGATACCTCCTGTATGTCGGGCACTATACATAGTCTACATACTATGTAAACACCCCATAGTTTATATACAGGATTATCTCAAACTATATGAACGGGTACGAGGTACCCACTATTTAACGTTTAC
>NZ_FMUY01000026.1:0-8364 GCF_900101325.1 Pseudobutyrivibrio sp. AR14 | reverse complement strand
GATAGCTTAGAGGGATATGCACAGCAGATTAATGCCGTAGGTCTTTCAATTCAGTCAAGTGCTAACAACATGAATGCAGCAGCACAGCAGGCTGGTGATAATATCTACGCATAAGATATGGCTTTTGAGTTCATTCTGCCAAGATAACTTGGCAGAATGATTTCTGCTATGTGAAAAATGCTTTTTTTATATAGCAGAGATAAAAGAGTGTTATAAAAGGGGACGAAAATAATGGCAATACATAATGGAAAATTCTTTGATGTTGAAGTAACTCGAGCATTTTTTACTGATTTAGCTGATGGATATAATGAATTTAATCGTAATGCGAAGATTCATAGAGGAACACTGGAAGATTTTGTAAATACAGATGCATGGCAAGGTAAGGATGCTGAAAATGCAAAAAAACTTATGAAGGCAAATAAAATAACACTTCTTAATGAGGTGTTGGATCTTCAAGCCGAGGCAACTAAATTATCAGAGCATATATTAGATAAGTTTAGAATAGAAGTTGATAATGCCCCTGATGCAAGAATTGAATATGATACACTTTGGCAGATAAATGATGACTATAAGAATCTATATTTTGATTATATGGATATTCACAACGATGTTGAAAGTATAGCATCAGATTCACAGCTAAGATTTTCTAGATACGGCAACATAAGAATACCTGAGTCTACAAATTGTGAAAAAGCATTCGCAAAGTTGTGTGGCTCTGATGATGATAATGCTGGATTTATTTATGAATGTATTCAAAAATTAATTAGATTTGATTCTGAAACAGAAGCATTAATTAATGATGTAGCTTTAGGCTCAAAAGCTGAATTTCTTTTAAACAGGATGCGCACGAAAGGTTCCGCTGTAAATGTAGGAAGATTATCTTCAAAAAGTGATTTTGCATCTGGTTTTGATATTTCTGATGTCAGATTTGGAAGAAGAATTGTATCTGCAAGATTTAATGGACGATTTTTACGTAATAGATTTAAAGACGTGATTTATATCGATGATGAACAAGTACCATTGCGTGGAGGTAAGCGTTTTAGCAAAAGCCTCCGAGGAATGTTTACTAAGTCTGCAACAAAATCAACAAGCAAAACTAAATCGAAAGCGAAGACTAGTACAAAAGCCACTAAACAAACACAGGTGCAGTCTGTAGATTATTCTGTATATGAGACAGGAGTGAATGCTGTAGATGCGTACATTCCTCAGGTTATTTCTGATTTAGAGAGTGCGAATAATGATGAGCTGATGAGGGATTACTGGGCTACTGCTGATGAGAACAAAAGGAAGGCTATAGCTGCAGTTTTTAATTATGATATGGCTTTTATAGATGGTCATCTTAGTAATGCGAAGTGCGAGAAACAAGAGATTCATGTTAATAGTATTTTTAAAATGATGGTAAATAGTCCAGAAAGCCAATATATGGAAGGCAATAATGGAGGATATGTTTATGAAAAAGATGGTGCAGGAAGGAAATATCCTACAAGCACGTATTATTTTAATACTGCTTACATGAATGAATTAAAAGAAAAATGTGGCAGTCAAAATGCTAAAAAATATATAGATTTGTTGATTCCTCTTACAAAGAAAGGGGATTGTCCTGGATATTATGATATCGATGTTAAATTGGCAGGAGCTGCTGTGTCAATTAATATAACTAGTACAAATGGTTCAGTAAAAGAGGTGTTTTATCAACCTGATGATAGAATTAGATGGGCTGTAGATTATTGGGAAAAAAGAGGAGATTACAACTATACTAAGGAGATAATTCCAGAATTAAATGTTATTGAATTGTATAAACGAGCTAAAAGTGGAGATGATGCACGGTTTATTGATAAACTTTTAAGAGCGGATAGAGAATATACTGATGTTTTTACTGGAAGTACAACTCATATAAATGGAGATATAGCGGAATTTGTTGGAGATTATATGATTGCATTAGCTGATGAGAAGTATAACAGTGAAAGATATAAGGAATATGTAGCATTTGTTGATTCTGCTCTTAATGCAGCATACAAACACGATGGCGTTTATATATCTAGAAGAGACGAAAATTTAGATTTTCTTTTGCTTGCAAGTGGGATGGCTGCAGATTTTTTTAGAGGGCTTGCATGGACTGTTGATTTAAATGATGTTAACTCATGTGCGAATCTTAAACAGAAAATTGAAATAGCGAATCAGAATGAAATGCTGATATTTGGATTAAAGACATGGAATGAGAAAGCAGGTACCAATAAAAAAATTACAGGAATAAATTTTGCAGAGGATAAGAATGAGTCATTTGATTTTCAGAATAAGGGAAAAGTAATAATTGAATATACTGATTATGGTATGCAAGATTCTTTAACAGGATATAATGTTCCTGCTGCACAAGTTGATTATACTGCGAGAGATTCATTTACGGTGTATGAATACGCAGGTTTGCCAGCTGTTAATTCATATTGTACGGATAAATATAAGAGAGAGAAAGAGCGACGATTAAATGCTGAGAAAAAAATTCTATTAGACACTACTGTAAGTATTATGGGAATAGTATTTCCAGAGTTGAAAACTACATTTAATGCATTAAAGAAAATATCAAATCAATTAGCTTCGGGTAATTACACAGGTGCATTTTTGGCACCAATATGCAATGAGCAAAGTGACGCATCTGATTTAAACAAATATTCGGCATCAATGTTTGATTTTGTTACAGCATGCGATTCGGAAAGCAGTAAGCATTCGGAAGAAATTGCAGGAATAAATGATTTGGAGAAGCTTTCAACTTTTTACTCAAGATTAACTATAGATACACCGAATGATAATGGAATAGACTCCTACAAGACGTTGTTAAATTTTGATGCAATTAAGCTTATTAGAACGTGGGATATGTATGGTATATCATGTTTATATAGTTATGAGGATGAAGATGGAAATCATAATAGGTCAAATGATATAGAAAATGGATATTATGATTATTTTTGTAATGACAAAGATACCTTGATTAAGGATGCACTGAAAAAATGTAGTTCTACGAGTGAAGAAATTGAGAAAGCGGTTAACACAATAATTTTTGGAGCAGCAAAGACAGGTACGACAACGCAAAGATATGAAACAATAAATGATATCCCTATTGATGTATTATCTGCATGTTTAAATATGCTTGATGGTGTTGCGCCAAGAGATAGACAAGGAGAAACTATAGAAAATGTACAAGATATATCCCAAGTTCTTGGCAATACTCCGGGATTTAATATGGGGGAGGATTAGGATGATTAAGACATCAAAGAAACAAAAGATTTTTATTGTATTATTTATACTGATAACTGTGATATGCCTTTTGTTTATAAAGATACTGTCAATTGGGTTTTGGCATGATGATTATCATTACAGATTTAGCCTTGAAGAAACTAGGATAGTTATTGATGGATATCATGGTGAAGATGAATATGTAGAAATACCGACACATTTAGGCCCATTTAAAGTGAGTTTAACGAGTGGAGTGTATGATAATAATTCAATTATAAAAAAGATTTTTGTTCCCATGGGTTTGTCGGAGGGATACGTATTTAATAATTGTTCAAATTTACATGAAGTAGAATTTGAACAGGGTATTACTTCAATTAATACTAGATTTAAAAAGTGTTATAATTTAGAGAAAGTTATTATACCTGAATCAGTAACAGAAATAGGTGTGTATGCATTTGCGTCTTGTAAAAATGTAAGTGATGTAAAGATACCAACATCAGTTAAATATATAGGATTAGATGCATTTTATAATACGAATTTTGAAGCACAACATGCTGATAATAAGTATTACATAGTGGGAGATGGAATTTTACTTTTTTATAATGGGCCACAGGATTGCATTGTTATTCCTAAAGGGATAAGACAATGTAACCACTTATATTTTGAAGATAAAGAAACTTGTTATGTATATTATCCAGAAACAGTTACGGATGCATATTTATATATACCGAAGAATGTTGTTGCGTATTTTGGAGACGAGGCAATAAACTTTAGGGCTATAGATGACTATCAATATTCTGCAGGATTGTTTGTGGCTCCAGCAGGTTCATATGTAGAAGAATACTGTAAAGAGAATAATCTGAAATTCAGACCAATGACTGAAGAAGAGGAAAAAGAGTGGCGAGAGAAGACTGAAGCTGCGGCTTCGGAGATAACTTATCAGGAAGAATAGATATAAGCAATATTGAGTACTTTGAATATGATTGTAGATGAAAATCTTGATGGAAGTCTAGCTGGTTATGGTATAGATGGGAATGGAATGTACCAACTCGGAAATTTGCATGAGTACCGATTATTATGTTGAATTAATAAAGAAAAGCTATTTTTCCACTTATTGTCCTAGCAATAGATTAATAAATGGAGGTAGCTAGGTGACGAAAAGAAAATCGATTATCTTATTAATAATTGTCGTATTGATTATTATATCTATGGGGATTGTTATAAGAATCAATTTATCAACTGAAAAACAAAAGAACGTAGATGATAATAGCGAATTATTCTACGTAAAAGAAACAGATTCTAACACATCATTTGATGAAAAAAAGCTTAAATCGGCTACTGTATACTATAATTCAATTACAAATAGTAAAGTGAGTCTACAAGATATTGAAGACGCATATACTCAAAAAAATGATTTATATAATGATTATTTGAAAGTCTATAACGAATATTATGTAGAAGCAGTTAGAGATTCTTTAGATTTAATCGCGAGACGTGAGTATGATTGCTTTTTCTATTCGGAATTAACAGAAGAGCAACAAGGTAAAATTGATAATATTTTTTATGCCGAGCAGGATCTTGTTAACGCTTACTATAATGATGATTCTATAATGCTTTGCGATTTGAAAAATAGTCAACAGCTGGAATTCTACAATGAATATAAAAATCCTGATTATGTAATAAATGATGAAAATATGGAAGTGAGTGGCATTAATAAAATGTTGTTAGAGTATCCTAATTTCCATGAAGAGTATGCAGATTTTAGCGATGAAAAAATACTTCGACTATTCCATGGTCGCGAAAAAAACGGGTCATTAGAGTTTGATGAAGATGAGTTGGCAAAATTTGCATTTTACTATAATTTATTAACTGAGTCAGATGTGTCGGTAGAGAATCTTGAGACTGCATGCAAAGAAAAGAATGATTTATGTTACGATTATTTAGGATATGAATATTGGTTCCTCGATGGACTAGAAAAGTCGTTAAAAATGATATCTTTTTACGAGAATCAAACAGCCGATTATGATATTAGCGATATACGTCATTTAGAAAAAATCTATTTATGTTTGCAAGAAATAGTAAATGATTACTATGGTGATTCAAGAATTATGTTTTATGAATTAAGTGCTGATAAGAGGGAGGAATTGTGTAAAGCGTATGTGGATCCGACTTATTTAATGAATGAATCAATAATGGGTAATGCTTCTCAAATTATTGGTGGGACAAAAATAAGCGGTCATGGGCTTATAACTTATAAAAGTGGAAATAACGTAATAATAAGGCATAAACGAAAAAATGGTGAAATCCTAATAGTTGAAGGTAAGTATAAGGATATTGAAGGATTGAGTGTAGGTGATTATGTAGAATATTCTTTTCATGATAACTGTAACTACTCAACTAATAAATATAATGGTGTACAATTTGAAGAAATAGAGAGTCAGGATAAACCAAAGAATTTTAACGAAGAATCTTATTATGCACCTGAACAAGCTGCAAAGAAGAATCGTATGATAGATATAGGTGCGCTAATATTTGGGAGTGCTTGTATAGTGGCAATGGTTGTATATTTCAGAAAAATTAATAATCAAATTGAAGAAGGAAATAAGTAAAATATAATGGACCACTAACCCCGTCCCCATGGTTCATTCCCATGGTTCATTATAGAGGTATAGATTTTATGAATAGAAAACTTATAGTTGGATTACTTATTGTGATGATTGTTATTGGAGGTTGTTGTTTTTTCTACAGTAGAAACAATAAAAAAGAAGTATATCAAAAAGAATATTTACATCGATTTTTTGCGCATAAAGAAGGGGATGATGTTATATTTTACGAGCCTGGATTGTTGATGTATTTATCTGGTTATAACTTATATACAAACTCTGATGCTTCCTTGGAAGAGTTGGAAGAGTCATATTATAGCAGAAACGAGTTATTTGATAATTACATTTCTGTTTTTGCTTTGATCAAGCCCGATAATATAAAAGAAACATTTTCTGATATTTCAGAGCGCGAATTAGGAAAATCATATTTTGATATTTCTCTAGATGAAGCGAAAAAAATAAATGATATATTTCTTGAACAGCAGAGTTTAGTGACTGATTATTATGGAGATTCAAGGATACTTTTATATAATTTGTCGGATGAGCAGCGGGAAGAATTCTATAAAAAATATGAAGATTCGTCTTATGTTATTGAGGATTCTGTGATGGAGACAACGGAACCATATACAGGACTTAAGCACTACGAGCTACAGGGTGTTGTTAAAGAGATAAATGGAAATGAGGTAGTAATAAGAGTTTTAGATGGGAAAAGAATTTGCCAGTATAGTGGAATATATGATGATATTTCATTTGATATACAGGATTATGTAGCGTTTGATTTTTATTTTTTTAAAACTGGAATCGAAAAAAAGACTGAAAGCGAATGGACAGGTGTTGAGTTTGAGAACATAAAAAAAATCGACAAGCCAAAAAAATTTGATATAGATGCGTATTATGCTGATGAATATAAAATGAAAAGGGAGCGTATTATAAAGCTTTTAATAGTGGCGTTTCTTTGTTGTGGCATAATTGCATCAATGGTTTATTTTTCAAAACTTGAGAAAAGGATTAATATCAAATAACAGAAGAAAAATTAGGTAAATATAAGGAATATTATTTATGAAATTGAGTAATGATATGTCATTAATTGATAATAAAAGGATGGATAAAGTCCTTGACAATATGTTTGATACGGCGGCAAATTTAGAGATTCCTGATGAAGTATTTAGGAATGAATTTGACAGTATTGGAACTGAGGCTATGATCAGATTTGCAGAAGAAATTCATATGGTCCATGAGATGTCCAATACCATGCAACCACATATGAATGGGGATATAGTTCCTGCTTTAAGAATGGCGCAGAACAATCTTGGTAGAGCAGATAGAAATTCCTCTTTGAGCATTAATGCTAAATATGTATAAATTGGAAATTTTGGATATGATGAGGTGAGAAAATAATGAGCGAAAAATCTGATTTGTTTGCCAGGATTGGACAGTGCGAGCAAGAGATAGCAAGGATAAGAGCAGACATAGAGAGCATGAAGGCTTATAAATCTGAAGTGATAGCGGATATTGATAAGTGCACAATTAAGATGGATTATTCTAATGGTTACGATATGACAGTAGATAATACTTGGAGAAAACAATTATGTAATCAAGCTATTGACTTACAAGTTGTTGTAAATCAAGAATTACAAAATTCAATCGATGACTATGAAGGGCTGGTTAATGATTTTGTTGCATGTATTAATAATGCTTTGAGAATGATAGGAGAGCTTGAGGCTGAAATTACTAGATGTCGTGCTCGAATAGCTCAAATCGAAGAAGAAGAGCGTCGTGCTGCTGAGGATAGAAGGAAACATCCGGAAAGATATAGGTGTTAGTAAACTATGAATGAAAAAGTGGTAATGATTTTCCATTTAGGAGAAAAATCTGTAGATATCGAAGCACCGCTTGATATTACAGCAAATGAATTTGTTCTTGGAATAAATACTGGATTTAATCTAGGATTAGATTTAAATAATCCAGATGAGAATTTCTTACGAGCAGAGAATCCGGTTGCATTAGTTAAGGGAGAAAAGACCTTGGCAGAACTGGGGCTTAGAAATGGAACATCAATTTTCGCTCCGCAGCGATAAAATAATATTAAGTGCAACGTAAAGCCTGGCTTTCATTATAGGCAAGAAGTGAATGTGCTATGACTATTATTATAAGTTAGAAAAGATCCCTGGTTAGGAAAAACTAGGGGTCTTTTTTAGTTGGCTCTATTTAGAGTATTAAAATAATAAAATAAGGGTATAAAAATAAAAATAATTGTTGACATGCGAATTGAAATGCGCGACAATATAAATGTGTAAAAAGTGTGAAGTCTAAATACTGCTAATTGCAATATCTTAGCATTCAAAGATATTAGAGTAATTGGGCTGGTTGCGGTATTCATATCTGAAAAGATGTGCTTAGAGCATAGACGGAACTAAAATACATTTTACATTAAGAACGGCGTATTTAATAAGGTACGTACAACAATAATCAACTCAGCAAAGGAGAGTAAACATGAGTGAAAAATTATCAGCACAAGACGGAGTTGTTGCCA
>NZ_FMUY01000025.1:0-10131 GCF_900101325.1 Pseudobutyrivibrio sp. AR14 | reverse complement strand
TCATCATTTAAGATATTAGCACGAAGAGCTGGATTTATGTATACCTCATCCACATATTCCATTGTAAATCCAGTTACTCCGGCACCTAATGCTCCTACTGGCGCAGGAATGCCTGATACAAATCTTCCTGCTCCTCCAACTACGAACATCGCAGAAGTCTTAACACCTTGTTCTATACCTGTTGCAGTACCGTATGCCACCGCCTGACTTTCAGTATATCCATCTCGTTCTGCCTGCGCCTTGCTATTTCCTCCTGCACTGACACCATATAGTGCTCCTGTTCCAACTGCTCCTGCTACTAGTCCTACTGCTCCAGCTCCACCGGTAGCTACAGCAATACCAACGCCTGGTGCAGCCGCTCCTACCACTTTAGAACCTGTGTATAAGTACATTTCACCCTTTGTCTTTGCACTTGACATTATCATGCCATCTAGATATTCGTATGTGGTGTTCATTGCAACACCATCTCTATCATCATTTAGTCCAAATACATTTTCGATACCCGTGGATATGCTATCAAATCCTATTCCAACTTCATAGACAGCTTTTAGAACTGTACTATCCTTTATCCCTTCATATTGAGCAGCTGCTGCCTTTTGTCTTAAGCTAGGGATTAATAAATCTATATACTCATCTGCATAATCTGTGCCATTAATACTATCATTATAGTATAGATAGTTATAATCTCTTATTTGCTCCTCGGTCATAAATCCCAGCGCATCATCTATATATGTACTATATCCACTAACAGCATATGAACAAGCCGCTTCTGCTTGATAATTAATATCATTAATATATCTGTATCTTCCAGAATCATCATTTTCTGCTTTTAATCCTTCATGATACTGAGCCGCACTTGAATTCTCATCAGCAAATATACACTTTTTCTCTAACTCTGCTACTCTTGTGGCATCCTTTACAATCTTAAGATTCTTTCTATAATCCTCTACCTTTTCCTCTTCTTCTATGAGGTCATACTTTTGATCATATGAAAGGCCATCCTGGTTAAATATAACTCCCTGGTAATTGCTAAGAATTCCCTCTTCTTTATATGTAGCTCCCCAATTCACCACAAGTCCCTGAGGTATTTCGCCTACTTTAACCCCAAATTTAGGAGCCTCTGTTCCGGTAGGGACCTCACAAATGACATTAGATTGCGATAGGGTATAAAGCTGTTGAAATCCTTCTGTTTCACCATATCCCATACCTGCATCAAATATCATGAGCAGATACATTTTTTCCGGCTGCATATATGCTACATATTGATCAAAGTTCTTTCCATCTAACTTAGTTGGAATTCCCTCGTTATTAGTAGATACTAATTCACTTTCATTTAAAGCATTATAGAACTTTTCTAGAGTCTCGGTGTCTCCCTCTTCAAGAGCTTTGTTGTACCAATCAACCATGATTACTATATCCATAACCCTCCAGGTACATACATCACTATTGATGGTCGCTTCTGCTTTTTCAGCTAGATATACCTCTTCGAATTTATCTATGTCATCTATATACTGTGCTGCCTGTGTTTCTGGACAATGTGAAATTACAAACTGACACATTCTGCTATTAATATCATCTATTCGAGATTCAAAATCCATATCTTTAATATATGATTTTGCATCTGAATCAAAAAATATAAGCTTATGTAAGCACTCTCCCAAATATCCTGAATAATTATTCGAACCCGCACCACAAAACCGAACAAATCTATCCATCTGTTCAGTAAAATTCATATCAGAGAAGGTGCCATATTTTTCAAAACGGCTTAACTCACTATGCTTATTTACCACCAGCTTTACTTCATCTTCAAACTGTGATCGCATATCCTGAAAATCATTGCGAATTTTTTCTACAACATCATACTCGATATGTCCATCAGCAGCTTTATCTACCATAAGACCAAAGTTATCAATAATCGCAGCATTGACTTCCTTCATATCCTTATGAAGTTGAATAATATCAAGAAGCAACTGTTTTTCTGTTCCACCAAGAACTTTCTTAGCTACTTCTGCATCTTCCCCTTGCCATGCTTCTGTATTTTCAAATGTCTCAACGTCTTCAAAAAAATAATTAGCGCATAACTCAAAATATGTAGTAGCATCCTCTATATCTGTAAAAAATAAAGATGTATCTCCTACATCAAAAAATTTTCCATTATTATTGCTCACTTTTATTCTCCCACCTAAGCTAATACCAACTAACGATTACGTTTTCTCTGTCGTTCTCTTTCTCTTTCCTCTTCTTCCTCGATGGCTCTTATTCTAGCATTACACCGTCCTATCTCAGCTTGTAAATCCTTTATCATTTGATTTGCCTTATCTATACATGCGCTTAGTTCTTTAATGGTCGTCTCGCAAGCATCTACCACATCATGTATCCCATCTCCCACATAGGACCGATCCTCGATGGCTCCATCACACAAATCCCTGTTCCAAGTCTGGCCATGACTAATATCATAATTACGCACGGATGTCTCTTGACCTTGTAATGTAATTGAGTATCCTGAAAACTCCCTAGATTCAGATTCCATATCCCTAATATCTTTTTTTATCTGTTCTATTTCAGCATTACACTCGCCAATTCTTCTTTGTAAATCTGATTTCTCGCTCATATATCCCCCTTACAATTACTGAGCCTGACTTACCGACTCTGCTGCCATTTCATCTGCTGCTTTTATATTTTCTGTAGCTGCCGTCAAAAGGGATATAACATCTATGTTCATAAAAATCTTATACCTATTAGTCATCTCCTGAACCTGTAGCCAAAGATTATCCATATATTCCATAGTATCTGTGCCATTAGCCCTCTCTGCATTATCAAAAGTAGCATCCGGAATCCCCAATAACTCTGCTGACTGATTTATAGCACTTACGATGTTGTTATATTCAGCCTCATCAAATATAGAAACGTTACTTGATGATCTTTTTACGTTACCTAAATATATATCCGCTTCCATAAATCCTCCCAATTAATAATGTGTAGATTTCACATTTTTTTCATATTTATAATATTCGCTCTTTTCTTACATCTTGTCAATATTTATTTTGCATATTATTACTTTTTTTGTATTTAATCCATACTCTATACCAAATATAAAAAACCGCTAGTCTCTCGACTAACGGTTTTATAATCATACACTTATATATTATCTAGACACTAATTAATAGTTTATTATCTGCTCTACCAAATCCATATCATCGCTACAATACTTCTTGTAGACTTCGCTCATGGCATCGCGGAATTTCTGTTTTTCCTCTACATCTAAGTAGATTACCTGTGTGCCATTTTCTATAGCTATCTGCTTAGAAAGATTCTCGCGCTCTGTCCAGAGCTTGCGCTCGTAGACGGCTGATTCCTTGGCACATTCTTCGATTATCTTTTGATCTGCACTATCAAGCATTTCCCATACTACTTTTGAGCAAACCTGCATCTCTGGAACTCGGATGTGCTCGTCTATAGTGTAGTATTTAGCCAGCTTGTTGTGTCCCATAGCCTGATATGATGGCCAGTTGTTCTCAGCTCCATCTACGGTACCCTTCTCAAGAGCTGAATAAACCTCCGAATATGTTACCTCAACTGGTGTTGCTCCAAGAGCAGATACCATGTCTGACATCATGGCCGACTCCTGAACTCTTATTTTCATGCCGGCACAGTCTTCCACAGATGTAATAGGCTTATCTGTACTGTAGAAATTACGGGCACCTGCATCGTACCAGGACAGACCTACAAGGTCATATTCATCTGCCTTGGCTAAAAACTCATCACCAATATCCCCCTCAAGAACTCTCCACATATGTTCCGAGTCATTGTATAGGTATGGCAATAGAAGTACATTCATGTCTGGAATAACTTCTGCAAGCTGGGATGTTGAAACACGGGCAAAGGCAATACCGCCGTATTTCATTTGGTTTATTACTTCTCTTTCGCTGCCCATTTTGGCATCGCACATGACCTCAATTTTGATACGGCCATTGGTTCTCTCATAAACCAGCTCTGCAAACTTTTTATCACCTTGAGTGGTCGGATAGTCCTCAGTCTGATTATCTGCATAGTAAAATACAAACTCAGGGGCAGGCTCCGCCTTTTTGTCCCTTTTAAAAAGTAATACCAACACAGCAGAAACTGCAATTATTAAAAATACTAGGACTAGTCCAATCCATCTCTTTTTCATCTTTGCATCACACCATTTCTATACTCGCTAGGAGTCATACCTGTCTGACGCTTAAATACTCTAGTAAAATAATTAGCGTCACGATATCCGGACTCAAAGCAAATATCCTTAATATTTATCAAAGGATTCTCCAAAAGCTTCTTGGCCTTTTCAATCCTATACTCATTTAAGTATACGATAAAACTCTTGCCAAAATTCTGCTTAAATAACTTGCAGAAATATACTTCTGAATATCCTATTACTTCCGCAACATCCTGGAGGGAAATGTCCTCCTTGTAGTGCTCATGGATGTAATTCATTACTTCCTTAGCTACGGCCTTGGCCTTGCTGAAGCTGAAATCTTCCTCATCTCTAAGAGGTACCTGTACATTTCTAATCGGAGCCTCAGCGTCACTATTAGCACCTTTTTTATCAGCAATACTAAAGGACTCCTCGAAGGCACCTATTATATCTTCATCTGAGCCAGGCTTGAGCAAATAGTCAAGCGCCTTAACTGTTATCGCTTTTTTAGCATAGTTAAATTCATCAAATGCTGTTAGAAAAATAATACTACATTCTTTATCAAAATTCCTAATTTCTTCTGCAGCCTCAAGGCCACTTTTACCTGGCATCTCTATATCAAGGAGCGCAATCTGGCAATTGTTGCTCTTAAACTTATCAACTGCCTCCACTCCATTTTCCGCTAAAAATATCTCCACCTGGTCGGGGAAAAATCCATTTATTTTCTTGGATATAACCTGACGCTCGATTGGCTCGTCATCTGCTATCAATACCCTGTACATTACTATTCTCCTTATAATATGTATCACTATTTATATAAGGCAATTCTATTTCCACAGAGGTCCCCACCCCTTCTTTACTCTCTACTACCATACTGGCTGTCTTGTACATCGCCTTAATTCGTCTATAAATATTTCCCATGCCAATACCCATAGAGGCACTGTCTTTTTGCTCAAGAGAACGAACCAGCTTGTCTAATGTCTCCTGGCTCATTCCAACTCCGGTATCAACTACGGAAATAAATAAGTTTTCTTCTCTTTTACTAATTTCAACTAAAACACAACCGCCTTCCATCTTTGGGGCGATTCCGTGAATAATACAATTTTCAATAAGTGGCTGAAGTGTAAATGTTGGAACAAAAACATCATCTGCATCAACTGTACACTTCACTATATATTTAACCCTGTCTCCAAATCTCATCTTCTGGAGATACATGTAATTCTCAGAAACCTGAAGCTCCTTGGATAATAGGACCTCCTTACCCTGAGTCTTGAGATTGTATCTAAACAAAGAGCTAAGAGCTTTTATCATTTCCTCAGTGGTGTCGGCTCCTTCTAAGTTTGCCATACCACCAATTACATTTAAGGTGTTAAATAAGAAATGTGGATTGATTTGATTCTTTAGAAGCTCAAGGTTCATAGCATCAAGCTGCTTTTCTACCTCTAAAGTCTCCACCTCTTTTGCATGAAGCCTGTCAAGGGCCTCTCGTCTCTTTTCAAGAGCGTCTATATACTCTCCTGTTGCGTATTTCATTTTGTTAAAAGCGTGAACCAGCTCACCAATTTCGTCTTCATTTTTCACAACAACGTCATCAATATAAAAATCGTTGATTGCTATTCGTCTAGAAGCATCAGCCAAGGTAAGCACCGGCTCAGTAATGTCCTTATTCATTCTTCTAGATATTTCAACAACAACTACAAAGAAAAAGGCGCTAATAGCAAGGGCTAGCACTGGAATTGCAAGCACCTTTGGAATCAGTTCCTTATATTTAGCATTACCCTCTTTCAAGGTAAAATCTACGAATCGTCTACTATAGCTGACCATATAGTCCTGCATATTGTATATGGAATATAGCTTTGAGACATACTCATCCTTTAAAAGATCTCCATTTAGGAGCTCATCCATGTACTGGCGATAAACTCCATAAGTAGTCTTCAAAGAAAAAAGCTGGGCATACCTGTCCTCTCCTAGATAATTGTAATCTAGTGGCACTTTATCGATAGCCTTAGATGTGTTGTCTAAAGCCTTCATCAGCTCATTTAAATTATCCTCTGATTTATTATCGATATATTTATTAAAGCTAGCTTTTTCCTCATCAAGAGAGATAATAATCTGACCTCCATTAGAGTTGTCTTCCATTATCTCGTTGATATCAATTACAAATAATCGTATCAAAAAAGCATCAAAAACAATTGCCACCACAATAGTGAGCAAAACTGTTCCTATAAATAATGAAATTTTATTTTTAATTGTAGCTTTAATCCAAAAAGAGTTTAATTTTTTCATATTTTCAAAAACAAGACAGCATGTATAGTTACTATAGTAAGTATAATGCTGTCTTGCAAATTTTTCTATTCTAGATTTTAACTACCTAACATATTTGGAAGGAACATGCTTATTTCAGGTATAAATGTAATTAAAATAAGTACTGCAATCATGCATAAGTAAAATGGAAGTGTAGCTTTTACAACTTTCTCCATTTTTACTTTACCAACTGCTGATCCAATGAAGAGAACGCCTCCAACAGGTGGGGTTAAAAGTCCGATACCACAGTTAAGAATAAGCATGATACCAAACTGGATTGGAGTGATTCCAATTGACTCAGCGATTGGGAGAAGGATTGGTGTTGCAATAAGGATGATAGGTGCCATATCCATAATGCAGCCAAGCACAAGTAAAATACAGTTGATAAGAAGTGCTATAGCTATTGGATTACGTGTCAAACCTACAATCGCGCTTGCAGCTAAATCTGGTACATGAAGCATTGTGAGGCAATAACCAAAAATGCTTGATGTTGCAATAAGGATAAGAACGATTGAAAGTGTTCCAATACACTGGTCAAATGTCTTCCATACGCCCTTCCATGTAAGTCCCTTGTAAACAAATACGCTGACAAGAAGACTGTAAATAACTGCAACGGCTGCTGACTCAGTAGCTGTGAATACGCCGCCTACAACGCCAACTACAACTATGATGATAGCTGCCAAAGCCCAGAATGAAGTTCCAAGTTGCTTTATAAATTTAATAAAGTTGAACTTCTCACCCTTAGGGTAATTTCTTTTCTTAGAGATGATAAATGAACCTATCATAAGAGAAATGGCAAGTAACGCTCCTGGTATATATCCTGCTAAGAAAAGAGCACCAACTGAAATTCCTCCAGCACTCATGGCGTAAATTACCATGTTGTGGCTAGGTGGAACCAATAGTCCTTCACATGATGATGTAATTGTAACTGCAGTTGAGAAGTCATCATCATAACCTTCTTCAACCATCATTGGAATAAGGATACTTCCAAGGGATGCAGTATCAGCAGCTGCTGAACCAGAAATACCACCGAAGAAATATGATGCCACGATATTAACCATTGACATACCGCCGGTCATCCATCCTACGCAGGCATTAGCTAGTGCAATCAGCCTCTCTGAAATTCCACCGCCTCCCATCAAGCAGCCCATTGTTATAAAGAAAGGCACAGCCATCAAGCTATATGAACTGATACCTTTAACCATTTGCTGGCATACAAGTGATAAAGGAAGACCCATGTACAACAAGCAAAAAATAGATGATAGTGCTACAGCATAAGCAATTTGAAATCTGAGTAATATCATTACCAGAAAGCTTATAAGCAACACTGCTATTGCTCCAGTATTAACTGCCATTACTTATCGCCCTCCTTTAAACAAATACCCTTAACATGGTTGTATAGTAACTCTAATTCAAATACAAACATTGCTATTCCTGCAACAGGAATTGGAAAATACATCCAAAATCTAGACAGCCATGGCATACTTGTGTATGTTCCGACTGCTCCTATTGAGATTGCATACTGCCATCCAATAACCACCATTACTACTGCAAGAACCATTACAAACAAATCATTTAATATATCGAGTGTCTTTACTAATCCCTTTGGAAGACGCTCATCAAATGCTGTCATACGTATATGCGATCTATTTCTAATAGCTAGCGCAGCAGAAAGTACCGCCATATAAGACATAAGTGTAAGTACCATCTGCTCTGTCCATGCAGAATCAGGGATAAAACTTACATATCGTCCTGTAATGCTGTATACGGTAATCAAGATATCTGCCACAAGTAAAACCTTGCAGATAAAGAGCATTACCTTATATGTAACATCATATAGTGGCTTTATTTTATCTACTCGTTTAAAAATGCCTTCCATAAATCCTCTTTTCTACTGCATATCAACGATCTGCTGATATAAATCTTCCTGACCCTTAATATTTTCATCAACTACAGGCTTTACAGCGTCCTGCCATGGAGTAATATCCTCAACCTCGATGATATTAACGCCATCATCCTTGAGCTGCTGAAGAACTACGTTCTCCTGCTCCTCTGAAATCTGCTTATTGTACTCCTGTGTTGCCTTTCCAGCCTCAACAAGAATCTGCTGCTGCTCTTCTGTAAGCTTATCCCATGTTGAATCAGCGATGATTACTTCAAGGGCACCAATTGTGTGGCCATCAAGTACCATGTTGTTAGCTACTTCTGGGAATGCGTTTGTCTTGTAGTTAGAGATTGGCTGCTCTGCTGCATCAACAACGCCTGTCTGAAGAGCTGAATATAACTCGTTAAAGCTTACAACTGTTGGGTTAGCACCAAGGCCCTTTACCAAACCGTTCATTACAGGGTCATCAGAAACACGAACCTTCATACCGTTGAACTTATCAATTGTTGAGATGTCCTCATTTGAGAAGAAATGACGGAAGCCTTCCTCTCCATAGAAGAGACCTCTTACACCACTACCATTCTCATGTGGCTCAAGTAAGAATTCCTCTGCTAAATCAGATGTAGCAAAATTCCAGTAGTGATCACGGCTTACGAATGTGTATGGAAGTGACATTAACTTTGTCTTGTTTGCTCCATATGGTGTAAGGCTGAATGGAGAAATACGTGCGATATCGATGTTACCGCCGCCACCAAGCATCTGATCTAATACCTGATCCTCAGGTCCTAAAACTGCGCCTGCCTGAAGGTCAATCTTGATTGTTCCATTAGATCTTGCTTCAACTTCCTCTTTGAATTTCTGATCTGTCATACCTGCAACTGAATCAAGTGGATTAACCTCTGCCATTACAAGTGTGATTACCTCGCCGTCCGCTGCGGCTGCTGGTGTCTCAGCATCATTTACTGCTGATGTCTCTGGAGCTGATACTCCACATGCAGTCATTGAGAAAACTAATGCTGCTGTAAGAATTGTAGAAAGAATCTTTTTCTTCATATTTTTACCTCCCAAAAAAGATTTAAAATTACCTGTCATGTCTGACAATGACATTATAAGTGACTATTTTTTCTCAATAAATCGGACATTCTAAACATTCCTAGCATTATTTAAACATGTTTAAAAATATCCTATTGTGCCAGAAAATCCCTTATACAAAGGAGCTTTTTTTGTATAAAAAATGCACAATTCCCCGCATGAGAAATTGTGCATTTTTCTTTGAATCATTGAACGTTTTTATTTGGAGTTTTATTTAGTTTCTGTTATGGATTATTTATCTCTTTACACGAGCACCTGCGCCACCCATAATAGCCTCAACCTCGGCACATGTAGCCATTGTTGTATCACCAGGTGTTGTCATAGCAAGTGCACCATGAGCTGTACCATACTCTACAGCCTTTGCAGCATCTGCTGTTGTCATGAGACCATAGATAAGACCTGAAGCAAATGAATCACCACCGCCTACACGATCCATAATCTCAAGTCCCTTGTAATCCTTTGCCTTATGAATCTGGCCATCTGCCCAGCAAAGTGCTGACCAATCATTTACAGTAGCTGTCTTTACTGTACGAAGAGTTGTAGCAACAACCTTGAAGTTAGGATATACCTTTGAAGCCTCATCAATCATCTTCTTGTAGCCATCGATGTTAAGCTCCTTAAGGTTTGCATCATTTCCCTCGATTTCGAAACCAAGGCAAGCTGTGAAATCTTCCTCGTT
>NZ_FMUY01000029.1:0-6449 GCF_900101325.1 Pseudobutyrivibrio sp. AR14 | reverse complement strand
GTCTGAATAACCCATGCATACTCATCAGTAAATCCAAATCCCTTTGGTTCTACAGCAAAGCAATCTACTTCCGGATCATCACCTTCTGCATAAACCAGTAATGACTCTTTGTCGAAAAAGAGTTTGTTCTCTGGAATATAGCCCTTGTAATAGAATTTTTTTCCATACTTCTTTTCCAAATATTTAATCATCTTTTCTATTCTCTTGATGATTCTACGATGATATGTAGACAATTCTTCCCAATTATTAGGCAGCTTTGTTCTCTCTAAAATTTCCTTTTGTCTTCTTGTAAGTTTGTGTTTAAATATTTTTCCCATAAAAATTCTCCATACATTTATTTTTCTAACATTAGATTTGAACATTATACCATGAAATGGTCCCTAAGTACGGGGTTTTAGGACTAAAATGATAATGAGCCATTATCCCGTTCTCATAGGTCATATATTTAAATAATGGTTTTAAAAATATTTTTGAGATTATATTTGAGTATATTTATTAAGAAACAATGAGTTTTTATCAACAAACTGTTATTAATACTTGAAAAACAGTCACAAATATACTATTGTGTAACAAGATACACAAAAATGGAGGATATTATATGAAAAACAGAATCGTTCAGACACTAATAATATTTGCATTCGTAGCTTCTGTAATGGGTGGGAAGAATACAATTACAGCTCATGCTGCTGAGGCAAATACAGCAACAGAGGCAACTCAGACAAAGACAGTTACTCTTACAAACGAAGTTAAGGCAATGCTTAAGAATGTATTTGATGCTACATATTATGCTGAGACTTATCCAGATGTAGTAGCCGTACTTGGAACAGATGCAGATGCACTCTTCAATCATTATGTATCTAATGGTATCAATGAAGGTAGAGATGCTTCAGCAACATTCAATGCTTCAGTATATGCCCTGGCTAATCCAGACTTAGTTGAGGTATACAGTGGTGACATGAACTCAATCATCGCTCACTATGTAGTATGCGGACAGGCAGAGGGCAGAGTTGCAACACTTGCTACTTATGTAGCAGGTATTAAGGCAGGTACAGTAGCAGCTCCAACATCAGGTGGCTCAGGAAAGGGTGCTGTATCAAATACAACAACAGAATCAACTGATTACTTACATGCAGATCTTGCAGCGGAATTAGGACTTCCAGCATGGGCACTTTACGATGGTCCTGGAGTAATGCTTCCAACTGGAAAGATTGTAGAAGTCGGTGAATTCTTCGTTATGGATTGGGTTGGAACAGGCATATATGGTAGATATATAGGTACAGAAGGACATCTCCACTTGGAAGAGTCCCATGATTCGACATATTCAGAATTCGGTTCATCAGATTCTGGTTCAGGTTCCTCAGACGGCGGTTCATATACAGAGAGCCTTGGCGAATGGGATAGTGACTCATCAGACAGTGGCTTTTCAGACAGTAGTTCATATGAATTACCTTCCGATATTGTATGGGGTTAATATATTCCTCAATTAAGAATAAAAGAGCTAGAGATTAAGTTCTCTAGCTCTTTTGCTGTTTTAGGTTTATTAGTATGTAACTTTAATGTAATTGAATCTAACAGCTGCATTAACAGAAGCACTTTCCCCTACAGCACGTCCACCTGTGTTTTGAGCAGTAGAGTGCATATTAACACTTATATAAGCACCTTCTAATTGAGTATCTGAATAATCAGAACAATCGAATGTCCATGTAAGTTCTGACGAATTCGAAGAATATAGAGCTATTTCGTCTAGGCATCCACGTTTAGGACTATATAATTTAAATGTCACCTCTTTAGCAGAAGCTGAGACTGTTACAGTTTTTGCACCGGGAGCAATACCTCCGCTTTCAAGTGAAACAGTCCCTGATGCTGATGCATGTATACCAAAGCTATTTCCACTGCCATTTTCAATTACTGTTTTTGAACTTGATGCAGCATATTTACCAGACGATGAACTACCAGCGCATAAGCCTGTTGTAGCTCCAGTATTTTTAGTTGAACTATATGTTTTTGAGCCACCTGTAGCAGAGCCTTTATAAACAGTATATGTTTTTTCAGGGATTCCACTAGAATGTTCAAATGATGCTTTATAATTTATTAACGAACTATTTTCCGTTTTTTCTAGTGTGTAATCATACTGAACGTCTGTTGCTGGACACTTAGTACAATAACCTGTTGCCTTACAGTAATATGGAGTTGTTGATGATCCAGATGTTATTGGATTATCATACTTATCATAAAACTGATATGAGTAAGAGTATATATGTCGATTCTTCTCACAATCTGAAAGTGGAACATATGTCCATGTTGCGTTACAGTAACCATAATGATATCTATCACAAGCGCCCCTACCTACATGCTGATTCAAACCATCTTTGTAGTGTGCTGAAATGCTAATTACAATTGTTGATGACCATACATATTTATCTGGGATTGAAAGTGTTGTTTTATTTTGAATTTCAATATTGTCATAAATAACTGTACCCGATGCTGTATCTTTTACTGTTACATTAAGTGTACTTGCAACGTGCCCGTTACCAAATCCACCACCGCCTGGCTTCAACTCGAATGAAAAACTTTTTACACCAATTGGCTTAACTACATCCTGGTAGCCTTCACCACTATGGATTGGACACCAGAAAGAATCATCATCATCACTCCAACATGAACGGCCGCAACCTGTCCAGGTACTTGAAGCGTATTTAACATCAGATGTGATTGTTTCACCTGCATGCTGAATTGCATAACTCATAGAGCCTTCAGAAGAGCTTGTGGAATGCTTCTGATAATATCTCATTAACCATTCTTGCTTCTGCTGAGCTGTTACAGTATTGTTATCAACAAGTGTTCTAAGTGTTGAATAGAATGAACTATTACTAAAGCAAATATTATATGCTAACCAGTCATAATCATTATCACCAAGACTTGTTTCAGTATAATCGCAGTCAGCATCGCCAGCCCAGATAGATGACATATTAATGTTTGCGGCAACATCCGCTTTACCTGTTCTATAGGCACTTGTTTCGCCCATTTTTTCAGCTGCATTTACAATTAAGTCACCAACAGCCACATGTGGACTTGAAATACAGTAATTAAAGAATTCTTGATTAACATTACCATTTGCAAATCCTTCATATGAAGTTGAGATAAGATTGTATAAGCTTTCAGAATTATTCTTTGCAGCTACACCACCTGTTCTATATGCTACATAGTCAGATACCATCCAGTCCATGTATGTTTTAACCCATGTCTTTTGAATGTCGCTAAGTGACATATAATCACTACCAAAAATCTTAAGGACTGAAATATCATATGTATCTCTTGTAGTTCCGCCAGCACTCCATTTTGCATTGTATTTTGTATTTGTTGAGCCGGCACCCTTTAGAAATGTATTATTTGATGCATCCTTACCACCACCGAGGAAAAGACCGTTCTTTGTAAGCTCAATCATACCTTCTGTAAATATAGGATGGCTTGATGATGTCTGGGCGTATTGTTTAAATACGCTTGGCTCTTGATTAAGCCAATTGATTACAAAATCATCATTATTGATAAGTGTTGCAAAGATAAATCCATCAAACTCCGGATTATAAGTTACCTGAGTATTATAGCTAGATTTTAATGCTCCATCTGTACCAACATAAAGATTGTAATACTTTGTGGCCCACTTAGAAGCTGATACAGTATTGCCACTTGGATCTGTAGCTGTTGCACTGTAATAGCTTTGTGATGAGTTCCAATTTGTTTCTTCGTCAAAGAGCTTTAACCAAACCCACTGGACTATATCACTATCAGCTGATGCATTTTGAGCAATATATGCCACGTAATCACTTCTAAATGGAATAAAATCTCCTTGATTCTCTTCAGCATGAACTGTAGTAATCATTAAGCGAGAAATAGCAAAGAATGTTGCAAATATGAAACTTGTAATTCTTTTTAAGTATTTCTTTAACATTTTAAAAATCTCCTAGATATCAATATTATAGGAGGCAGAGTGTCCACCTCCTATATATTTACTGATTATTAATTACCATGGTTTAAATACACCATTGACATAGTAGCCATATGTACCAGTAGATGTGTTATATCCGAACTCGAATTCTTTTGTATTATCGGACGTAATATCTTCAAGATGCTGGATTCTCTGCTCATAATCATACATATATGATGATGTATTTGATGCAAGAGCCTCAAGTTGATCGATAAGCTTTTGACGTTCTTTCTCATTCTCAGATGACTCTGAATTGATCTCAGATAAAAGTTCATTCTTGAGTGTTTCCAGAGAAGCAGCTGATGAATCACTATTATTATTAATTATTTCAAGCATAGCTGCTCTTTGCTCATCTGAAAGAGAAGCATTTTCATTAATAAGATCAATTAAGTTCTTATTTAAGTCTTCAAGATTAGTTGAAGTCTCGAGCTGAAGCTTTTCGATTTCCTTTGTAAGTGTCTCAAGACTTGATGTAACTGAAACCGTCTCCCAACCATTTTCACCATATCTTTGAAGCTGGCCGTCTTTAATTGCATAATCACCTACTTGATATGAATGCTCTGGATTATAATCCTCTGCACCAATAGCATTAATAAATGTCTGATAGTTCTGGTCAATCATTTCCGTGATTGTTACAGCCTTCCATGCTGAATCAGAATTTGGAAGCTGAGAACCATCACTTGTTGAAGGATTATCACTTACATTCTTATAAATTGTATTGTTATAAATTACATAGTCACCAGCAACATACTGACCTGGGTTTGAAGGATCGTAGTCCTTAGCACCTGTAACTGTCTTAAATGTGTTATATGTGTTGTTGATAACTGTCATGATAGATGACTCTGCCCAGTTTGTTGTATCAAGATCAGGAGTAATATCCGAATTAGCGCCAGTAATATTTCTGTAAAGCTTATTATGGTACATTACATATGAATTAGGAGTATATGAAGAATCAGCGCTCCATTCAGGGATGCCATTATAAAGCTTTTCAATAAATGTCTGGAATACCTGCTGTGTATATTCAGCCTGGCTAAGCTGCTTCCAGTTTGTTGTATCATTGTCTGGACTCGTAGCATTTGATGTACCTGTAATATTGATATAAAGCTTATCTCTATATACAGTAACTTCGTCAATACCATATTGCTTATCTGCAGACCATTCATCAATACCGCCTGTTGTGTTTGATACAGTTACGTTGTAAATCTGCTGGATTGCTGTAGCAAGTGACTGTTCTTTCCAGTTTGTCTTATCAAAATTAGGTGAAGTTGAAGTATTATCGCCAGTTACATTTTGATAAATTCTTATATCACCATCATTGTAATTAGTCTTATCTTCTGGAGCATAATCATCAGCAATTTTATAAATTACGAATGTATTGATTGCATATTCCTTATTAGCTTCCCAAACACCAAGACCACCATACATATTCTGGTTTGTCTCATTATTGTAATGTTTAAACTGATTATATGTTTCGTTAATATAATCTTGAGCCTTCTGGAAGTTGTCTACTTCAAGCTTTGCTAACTTATCATAAAGATCCTGAAGATTAGCTAGCTGTTCATTTGTATAAACAAGATTATTATTAATTTCTGTCTGAAGAGAATTCTTAAGTGCCTCTAGAGTAGCTGCGTTTTGATTCATATACTTCTCTAATATTGACTGAACATGATCAATACTTTTTTGATTGTCAGCAAGAAGATCCTCGATTGAAAGAGAATTCAAATAATCTTGAATAATCTGATTAAGTTCAAGTTTCTGCTCATCAGTAAATGCTGAAGAAGAATTTAGATAATCTGCAATAAGCTTTGAGATTGCTTCCCACATCTCTTCTTCTGTAATATCACCGTTCATGTAAGCATTAATACTATCTAAGAATGCCTGCTGAACTACTTTTCTTCCTTCCTCTGAAGAAATACCATTAACAACGTCTGACTGAATAGCTGTAGGTGAAAGACGCTGCACGCCAACAAAAACAAGTGCTCCCATAAGAGCTAAAATACCAACTGAAAGACCAATAGATACTTTATTGAGCTTTCCATTTCTGCCAACATAAACTTGCTTTGTTACTTGTTTAAACTTTTCTACTGACTGCTCAGCAGTCTTTTTGTTGTGACCTATACTCATTTCTTAAGTCTCCTTTTTTCATTTCACTTGTGTCAAAAATAATCATTCTTTATAAATAATGGATTATTATTTTTTTAAACATAAAAAAAAGGAGTTTTTATAACTCCTTTAACTGATATCTAAAACCATAATAGACTCTAGCTTATCTTTCACATTCCACGTCCCATTGTGGTTGCTCTATACTAATCACCTGATTAATAGTCTCCGCCTCCGGTTTATGGGATTTGAACATATATTTTTTTTCATACGGATTTCGTAGTTCCGTACTTATCATTTTTGATTTTAATGAATCTTGCGATTCTAGTGTTGGATATTCAATAACATTTTCATCCGTTTTTAC
>NZ_FMUY01000040.1:0-1601 GCF_900101325.1 Pseudobutyrivibrio sp. AR14 | reverse complement strand
TAATTAATTCTAAGGAGTGGAAAAGTTTTAGATAGATTGAAAACGATTAATAGAAATAAGCAGTGCTTTGTAAAGTGCTGCTTATTTTTCTTCGTGAACATTAGGCTGTTGAGCCTTCGGATTTTTTAAAAATAGGAATGCTGAAATTATAAGGGTAAAAATACTTTATGGTGTCAGAGCGGGAGGAAATAGCAAAGCGCAGGTAGAACGAGAAGGTTACACAGAAAGCCAAGCGGTGGCATACGGCACAGCAGTAGGAATTGAAGAAGGCATAAAGACTTCAGCTATGTTTGCAGTTGGAGGTGCTGGAAGATTTGCAACTGGTATTCCTGTGCCAGTTGGAGTATTAGGTGCGGGTGTAACTGGATTTACAATGGAATATGTGGATGAAGCATATATAAATCCGGCTATTCGTGCTAATATTTTAAATGATGAGGCAGCCTATAATATCGACTACAAACAAGCATTAATCAATGCGGGAATAACTGGAGCTTTCACTGCAGGAGCTTATTATATGTTCTCTAAAACATCTCCTCAGAATACATCAGAGGTTGTGGCTGATGAGAATGTGAAAATAGATGCTATCGATAGCCCGGAGGTGGTTGTTGAAGATGTGGCTGGTGTCGATGGGGAAAGTGTCATCAATACGGATTGGTATAAACCCGATGGTTCAATTAATTATCCGCCGAATAATGGTGCTGTTCCAGGAACAGAAGTTAATATAACATTAAAACAGGGAGAATCACTGGGAAGATATGGAGCAATAGGGCCAAGAAGTAATTTTGTTACTGAAACAGGAGCTGATGCTAATAAATTGGCATTACCACCTACTACTGATCCAAACGTTTACCAGGAATTTGAAGTAATAAAAGAGATACCGGATACAACTCAAGCTGTAATTGCAAAGTGGGGAGGATCAGATGGTGGTGGTTTACAGTATGAACTTCCAAAGCCTATATTACAATTGATTCGAGAGGGATATTTGGTACCTAAGTAAGAAAGAGGTGTAAGATGTTATCAACAGAGGAATTAAAAAAATACGTGTATAATGAAATTCGAACAAATCTAGGAGATGTAAATTATGATAAATTGTTTTTTAAAGAAGGAACAGATAATAGTGTAGAAGGAACATATATATTTAGTAAGTATAATGAATACCATATTCTTTATACCGAGAAAGGGCGAATTAGGAGCGATATTTTAACAGACGATAAGAGGGAAGTTCTATGGCACGCAGTGCAGGTGATTTCTGTTGAAATTATTATGAATTTTGCGATACTCAATAGAGAAAAGGGAAAGGATTTTCGTAGAGCTTTTTTTGCGAAAGAAATAGAGGTTTTTTCATTGTTTGGAGAAGATTTTGAGAAAAGAAAAAAGGAAGAAATAGAAATAATTCTAAAAGATAATCCTTATAATGATGTTTAATAGGCAATTGCTAAATTTCTATGGTCTTAAGTCAATATAGTGTAATGCAATATTAAAAGACGGAATAAAAATGGAAGAATTAAAGTATAAGAAAAAAAATATGGATATTCAACAACAAATTAAAAAGGAAATGGAAAATGCTAAAAATGGAAAGAGTACAAAGGATTATACACAAT
>NZ_FMUY01000035.1:0-2774 GCF_900101325.1 Pseudobutyrivibrio sp. AR14 | reverse complement strand
TTTAAAGGATGCGGAAGGCGGGACTTGAACCCGCACGCTCGCAATGAGCACAAGATCCTTAGTCTTGCTCGTCTGCCAGTTCCGACACTTCCGCGTGTCTTAACGACAAGAAGTATAATAGCAAAGGAACCGCTAATAGTCAACGATTTTTAGCAAATTAAAGTGTCTTTCTTTAGCACACTAAATCAGAAAATTCAGACTATTGCATGCCCCAGTAAATATTGATGCCATGGCTCATAATAAGCCCCCTTCAAATGCACTCCATCCGAGGTCCATTCAGAGTTCAAATTACCCTCTTCATCATCCACTGCCTCGTTAATATTAATATAGAAAATCTTCTTTTCATCAGCCAGTTTTTTGATAGCCTCATTTCTAGCCTCTATATTTGTATTGTTGTAAAGCTCGTCATTGTCATTTTTTTCCTTATTAACATGCATAATGCTGTTAATGTAAACAATGGCATTAGGCTGACTGGCCATTATGCCATCTACAACTTCCTTATAAGCTGCTCCAAATGACTCTGGATCACCAATGCCTATCTCATTGATGCCTACCATTATATATATTTTGGTAAACTGCTGTCCCTCAAGGGCTTCCCAGAGGGTGATTTTCCGCCCATCTTCGCTCTGAATCCATTCCTTATCACGGATATCGTAGATGGTAAGTGACTTCTTAGCATAAAAAGTAGCCCTAGTGTCAAGAGCCTCACAGTACTCAGAAAGGCCCACCATGCGAGAATCACCTATAAACAGTGCATCCTCAAAATAACTATCATCCACAGTGGTAAACTTTTTCCTGTCATCCTTTGGCGTATCAGGTTTATTATGGCCGCTCTCAGGCTTAGATGTATTGTTGTTAATATTGTTTTCCTTTTCAACCTGCGCATCAGCCTGAGGCTTCTTAACAGGTGAATCTGGACTCCAAGGATAAACACCATTTGCAGCTGCTGTAAGAACAGTTGATAAAATAGGTCTATCCAAGATACTGCCCCAATAAGGCGAGTACATCCCGTCCTTTGAATAAAAAGCTGTCACAGATAATCCTATGGAGCTTATAATTATTAAGCTAATCAGAAAAAATCCTTTTATTTTCATATATTTCCCCAAACTAGAATCTAAGATACATAAATGGATTGCCAGAGGAATTTGCAAGACTAAAAATAGCTACCCAGAACAATCCAAACAATCCTAGTACTATCAGAAAATTATCCTTATGTTTCTTATAAATATTAGTAACAAATGGCATACTGAAGAATAGGCCAAGTGCTAAAAATGGCCAATAACTCTTCAAGCACTTGATATAGTCACTTCCATTTACCGCAATACTGATATCCCAAATTGGAAATAGTCTAAGAAGGTAAATTCGCAAATCCTTGAATGAGTGAATAGCAAATATCACCCAAGTAACAGGGATAATAACCAAAACATTAATGCGTCCAATTATCATGTAAAGCCACTTTACGTGGGATAACACGAACTTCTCTATCATAATGATAAAGCAAATCACGCCTGCCCAAATCAGAAAGTTTAAAGTAATTCCATGCCAAATGCCAGTGAAAATCCACACTACGATAAGATTAAAGGCAGTGCGTAACCAACCCTTGCGATTGCCTCCAAGTGGGAAATACACATAGTCTCTAAACCATGTTCCAAGTGTACTGTGCCATCTTCTATAAAAATCTGAGATAGAAGAAGCAAAATAAGGCTGATCAAAGTTCCTAATAAATGGGAATCCAAGCATGATGCCCACACCTGCTGCCATAAGAGAATATCCCCAGAAATCAAAATATAAATCAAGGGAATATGTATATGCTCCAAGCCATGCAAGTGGAGTAGAGATACTTTCATATCCTATAGTCTTGATATCATTCCATAGAATAGCCAGGTGGTCTGCAATAATAACCTTGAAGAATAAACCAATAACAAAATACTTAAGGCCATCCTCTATCCTGCTAATTACTTTATAAAATCTGGCACCAAATTTATCCTGTCCCTTACGCCAGAAGTCATTCTCAATTATGTAGTTAAATCTAGCAATTGGACCTGAAATAATCTGAGGGAACATCAAAAGATAATTAGCCAAATCGATAAAGCTAGTGCCACTTATCATGCCTCTAAAAGAATCAACCTGATATGAAATCAACTTGAATACAAAATAACTAAGTCCGATAGGAATAATAATGCCAAGCTTCAGCACTCCACACGCCTTAAAAAAGCCAAGCAAGGACACATCAAGAATAATCCCAAGAGCCAAAAGCCACTTCCATCTCCTGTAGATGTTAATCTTGGCGAAACACCAAGTCACAAAAGTCCCCGCCACTAAAACAACAATGAGAATAGGTTCATTGATGTAATAGAAAACAAGGCTCTCTGCCAGCAAGGTCCATGGTCTGAATTTGGCCGGTGTAAGATAATATATTATTAAAAAGATTGGCAACAATCTAAAAATAAAATTCAAATCTGAAAAGGTCATTTTCATTCTCCCATACAATAACTCACATTTAGTATACCTTAAATCTCAAATATTTTACATATTTGAGCAACAATCCGTTTAATCTTGGCAATTATCGCTAGTTTTGCCACCTATGTCGGACCCTTTTCGATAATCTTGCAAAAAATTAAAAAAATTACCATTTATCCCTTGACGCAGCATAGATGGTTTGTTATTATAATCAAGTCGCGCGGAAGTGTCGGAACTGGCAGACGAGCAAGACTAAGGATCTTGTGCTCATTGCGAGCGTGCGGGTTCAAGTCCCGCCTTCCGCATCCTTTAAA
>NZ_FMUY01000038.1:0-2154 GCF_900101325.1 Pseudobutyrivibrio sp. AR14 | reverse complement strand
CTCTATCGGGAGCATCCACTTTGGAGTGGGTGCTTTCTTTATCTATAATATAACATCATCTATAATCCATTTCAATCATTTTGCACCCATTTCCTTGAGTTTACCCCACAGATTGCACAGTCTACTCCTCAACTTCCCACTTTTTTACTTGCTCTTCTTCACTGCGAATCTGAACATATCTGCCCCAAGGATTTTTACATTGAGCTTGTCTGCCTCATTCTCAAGAGATTTTATCTCGCTATCTGAAAGAGTCACACTTACTGCATCCTGCAGCTGGTCCACCTGATATGGCTTTCGGCAGCCGCATACAGGCACGATTCCCTTTGATGCGCAAAATGCCATGGCCACCTGCGGAATTGTAATCCCATGGGCCTCTCCTACTTTTTCCATCAGCTGGTACAGGCTGTGGAGCTTTCTTTTCTTTCTGTTAAACATCAGCTTCATAAGCGACATCTTGGTCTTCACCTTAGGATCTGTCAGCATGCCCTCCTCCAGGACAGCCCACGCCCAAAATGAAATACCATTTCTAAAGCACCAGTCCACCAGTCCATTTTTCTCCCATTCACGGTTGATAAGACTGTAGTGATTCTGCACTCCGTAGAGAGAAATCCCCGCCTTGTCTAAAATCGCCTTAGCCTTCACACATTCCTCCAGTGTAAAGTTGGAGATTCCAACGTGCTTTATCTTCCCCTCTTTATACAGGTCGATGATTTCACTGAGATTAGCCTCTATATCCGATGGCAAGTGAAGCCAGTAAATATCCACATAGTCTCTATTGAAATCCTGCAAATCTTTTTCAAATGATTTCCTAACCTGACCTGATTTATAGGAACCAGTTGGAGTGAATTTGGCTGATATAATCACATCCTCTGTTCCAAATTCTCCTATCATTTTCTGAGCCTTGCCCAGACCATAGTCCTGAGCCAAATCAAATATGAGAAGCCCCTTTTCCTTGGCCCTCTCAAAACACGCTCTGATAGTATCTACGCCTACACTTTCTCCACGTAACATCTTGCCGTATGCGGCGCTTCCCCAAGAATTGGTTCCCACCACAGCACTAGGCTTTAAAATATCCATAGTCCACCTCTATGCTCCTCATTCTCAAGAGACAGTACCTTGTATCCTGTCTCCTGGATAGTCTCTTTCAGCACCTGCTCATCTGGGACTTCCTCCGACAGAAAGCTGCCTTCTCCTTTTTTATGGGAGCTTTTTACCTTCTTAGCTCCTGGTACTGCCTTTCTAATTGCATCGTTGATGTGGGCTTCACACATGCCGCACATCATTCCGTCTATTTTCATAGTTGTTTTATACATACTTCCCTCCTGAACTAACCTAATTAATCGCCTTGTAGTTAGTTATCTCTAACCTTGTATGAATATTATCACCTTTTCCCAAATATAGCAACCAACTATGTCCACACAAAAAAGTGGGAAGCCTAAGCTTCCCACTGAATTATCTTTTTTAATAAAAAAATATATTACTGTTCGATTGTAATTTTCGAACATATGTGCTAAATTATTTATGCGGTTCTTCCGCACTGAAAGTACCCATGACAGGGTGGTAGTCTCCCGAGCCTATATGGTATCCAATCAATTGGATGCTACAGGAAGGGGCGAAAGAGGTCCAGTGGACCTCTGTTCTGAGCCGACCGAAGCGGCAGCGGAGACGTGGCGCCAATGAGCGATTATGAAATCTTATCGATTGTGCTTGGTATTATAGCATTGCCTTTTTTGGCTTGTAATTTATTGTTAGCGTTGCTTGACTTTCTCGACAAGAGAAACAATAAGCACAAATAAAAACGCCTCTCCTGTCTGACCCACAGAAGAGGCTGTGCTCATTTTGAGCATTTAAGTTCCTTAAACTCGTGGAGCATCCACTTTGGAGTGGGTGCTTTCTTTATCTATAATATAACATCATCCACAATCCTTTTCAATCACTTTGGCACCAAAAAAGTGGGAAGCCTAAGCTTCCCACTGAATTACCTTTTTTAATAAAAAATTGTTACTGTTCGATTGTAATTTTCGAACATATGTGCTAAATTATTTATGCGGTTCTTCCGCACTGAAAGTACCCATGACGAGGTGGAAATCTCCCGAACCATTCTATAAGGTGCTCCACAAAGTGGATGTCACTATGGAAGGGAGGTGACGCATA
>NZ_FMUY01000039.1:0-1746 GCF_900101325.1 Pseudobutyrivibrio sp. AR14 | reverse complement strand
TATGCAGAAGGTGATGATCCGGAAGTAGATTGCTTTGCTGTAGAACCAAAGGGATTTGGATTTACTGATGAGTATGCATGGGTTATTCAGACTCCTATTGTTCAAAAAGAAATTGAAGAAAAGCTTGCTGGAATCTTTGAAGGTCAAAAGTACAAGATGTTTGTTGAATTGACTGGTGTTTCTGACGAGGGAGAGGTTAAGTGGATTGACATATGTATCTATATAGATAATAAAGATACATCTGTTACTGATTCTATAATGGATAGAATTGTTGAGGCTTTAAGCAGTGAAACACGAGAATGGGATTTGACTATGTATTGTTTCAAGAAGCCTGTAGTAGACAGTATTCCATCTAAGGAACATAATCGTAGTTTTGAATCTGATGATGTTTATTGTATGTACGATAGTAACAGAGTTGATAGAAGAGAAGGCAGAGGATGGGAAAGAAATGACCGATGAAAAATTAGCATTACTAGAGCATATAACATACATTGATGAAAATGTTCTAAAAGCTGCAGGAATTGATAAGGAATTACTAGAAGTAAAAGATGAAAAAAGCGTTGTTAGAATTTTGAAAATTTTCGATGACAAAGCCCTTGATAACCTTCGCAACTACAGGAAAAAGACATTATTCAATATCGGAAATGAAGAAAAACAAAACATTGTTGATGGCGCTTTAATTAGTGGTAAAAATTGGGCGAACATTATAGAAACAATCAAGAGTGATGAAGAACTAAAGAATCTAGTTGTAAAGGATTCAGAGCAAATTACTACAAAAAAAGGTAAAAAATATAATCTCCAGATTTGTTATCAAGACCCAATTTCTAAACAAGGAATAATTACATATAAAGGTACTACTGGATATGAGGAGTGGGATGATAATGTCAAAGGAATCTCTCTAAAAGATACTCCTTGCCAAGATAATGCTCTAAAGTTTTTTCAGAGGAATGAGAAGTCATTTGATGACATAGTGGTTGTAGGACATTCCAAGGGGGCAAACAAAGCCATGTACACAACTATAGTCTCAGATTCAGACAAAATATCCAAGTGCGTAGGAATGGATGGACAAGGCTTTTCCAATGAATTTTTTGAAGGATATGTAGCACAAATAGAAAAACATGGCAGCAAAATTACAAACTATTCAGTAGACAGAGATTTTGTACATGTGCTAATGAAACAAATTCCAAATTCTGAACAAAAGTATTGTGAAGCTTATGGCGTGCTAAACGGAGCACAGTTTCATAGCCCATTTTCTATGTTTAAATCTCAGGATGGAAAAATGGAGTTGAATGGTTCTGACAAGAGCCCAGTATTCGTAAATACGAATGAGAATAGATACACGGCTTTATTACGAAAGTTTACAATACATTTGATGGATAAGGGGAAGCCGGAAGATATAGAAAAGATTGCTAATTATATCGGGCCATTAGTAGGTGATTTATTAGGAAATGGAAGTTTACTAAAAGCGCTTTATCAAGCCATAGTTGGTAATCTTAAAAATTTGATAACAATAGCAAAAGAGACAATACAGTTTAGCAAGTCGGAGAATGTGACACTGAAAGATTGGCGAGGATTCTTTCGAACTTTTGGCTTAAAAGATACAGGGGAAGACAATACTGAAAGTATAGACAATCAACAGACTGTCTACAATGTAAAAACGGATGAAAATGTTATTGAATATCCAACACTAGAATCGCAAGATTCATTAAAATCAAAAATGATAAGTACGGAACTACGAAATCCGTA
>NZ_FMUY01000042.1:0-1423 GCF_900101325.1 Pseudobutyrivibrio sp. AR14 | reverse complement strand
TTTAAATAACGCTTTTCTACTTTTAAAACCCTTCTATAAAGCGCCTCTGTCATCTCTTCTTCCGCTCCTTCATCGAGAATAACAACACCACCTCTATCATTCGTATCATATACATAAAATACACCATTCTCCTCATAAATACCAATAATGTCAGGAACCTCTGTCCTTTTTCCACACTCAACCTGCATGCTACCAATAATATGATTTTCCGTTGATAGTCTTTTTTGCAATTCAATTAATGTCATTTTTGTATCTCCTTAAATATCCCCATTTTTTCAAAATCATCTACTGCAAGAAGCAACCGATTTTGAGTTGCACCTCCTTCTGATAGGCATTTCCTAATGCCTTCATAATATCATTTTGATTAAAAGACATTTATATACATCATTAACATTACTCAAATCTGTCAATTAAAATATAAAGACACCTTAGAATACCATTTTCGTCTAATATACATACGATATTATCATTAACCATTATTGCATTATAGACGAAATCAATTTCACCAATACAAATCAGTTTTTTCTCGAAATCATAATATATTTTAGAATTTTGAAATTCAGACCCATTAGTGTAAGCGACTTTATTATAGGAATATATTTCATCCTTTTTTATATCATTATTACGAAGTCGTATACAATAATCACCTCTAATATAACTTGGAAGATTTATATTAGTTTCAATTGCTTTTACTAATGGAAAAAAGCCAAACACATCAACTAGTTTTAGCGTATCAATTTCAAAAGCCAATTCAAAAAAATTTATTGTCAACGAAAATGTATTCTCACACTCCTCGCTTTTGCTTATACTATGATTTTTTTTTGAATATATTTTATCATTCATTAATTTCTACCTCCTAATTTGATTTATAAACGAAATGCCATACTGCATTTGTCTCAGGATCAATTACCAATTCATATAATCCTTCACTACCATTAAATGTGCCATACGCTTCCCAATACAAAGCATTCGTCCCCTGAGGGTCTGGAATTGGTTCACCTGAGTTAATAATCTCTTTTATTAATAATTTGGATTCTTGATATGGTCTATTAATATGTCCGGATACTGTTTCACTAAATGACAAATCATCAACATCTATTCCATATTTATTTAATTCTCCAGCCTCAGCACTAGCCACATCTTCAACAACTGCCTTTGGACTATCGATAGCATCTATTTTCACATTTTCATTAGCCACTACCTCTGATGTATTCTGAGGAGATGTTTTAGAGAACATATAATAAGCTCCTGCAGTGGAAGCTCCAGTTATTCCCGCATTGATTAATGCTTGTTTGTAGTCGATATTATAGGCTGCCTCATCATTTAAAATATTAGCACGAATAGCTAGCTTTACAATGTTCTATTTATAAAAGGCACTCTTAACAAATCTGCCAGGAGTGCCTCTATATAATATCTTTCTAAG
>NZ_FMUY01000043.1:0-1210 GCF_900101325.1 Pseudobutyrivibrio sp. AR14 | reverse complement strand
ATATGTCAAATGTGAATAAAATATTCTAAGTAAATGAAAAAGCTAAGGACCTCTTTTGGGGTCCTTAATTTATTATGGAATGCTATTAATAATACCTAAACAATGTTGTTTATCACAAAAATAACGCTGTTTGTCACATTCAGGTATTTTATTGATGATGCACATGTTATAGTAAATGAGTAAGACATTGAAAGAGAGGTTAAAGAGCTAGATATCAAATGCATTGATATAGATATATGTATTGGGAGTAATTTTAGTCGCGAATGAGATTACCTCAAAATATTATTAAAAAAGGAGAAAAAAATGGATATTTGTTTACAAGCTAATCTACTTATGCCATCTAATTATGAGTTGATGGATGATGAAGAAATGAGTTATGTTGAAGGTGGCGGAACCGTTAATCTTACTTTAACGATTGGTGATAGTAGTTTCGTTATTCATGCTCTTTCAGCAGTTGGAGGCGCAATGACAGTCGCTAAAGCAACAGCAGCTTTGGCCGCGGCTGAAACAGCAATTGCAACTATGATTGAGTTGGGAACAGCTGGTGCCGGTACATTGTATGCAGGAGCATTCTTAATTGCATTTAGCTCTATAATTCCTGTAATTGCCGGTGCTGCTGTAACGTATGGCATTAATGGATTAAAGGGCAAATCTTTTAATGTATCAGCAACAAGAGACTGGTTACCAAATCTTTCTCACCAGTTTACTATTTAATGTTAAAAAAGGCATGCAACGCATTATGCGCTGCATGTCTTATATGAGGTGAAAAAATGCAAGAAAAAGTAGAAGAAAAAATGATTGATGCGTTGCAAGAGGATACAAAAATCAAAGAGAACAATCGTGGAATTATTTTCTTTTTATATCTTTTAGTACCTTTTTTGTTTTATTCATTTGGAATGAGTTTATTTAGAACCAATCCATTTTATCACGTGGCATTTGTGTTTTTTGCATACTTTTGGATTGATTTATGGAATAAACTACATAGGTTTGGAAAGAAGGACTCCAAATAGTAGGAGCCTTTTTGTTTTGATATTTTCTTGATATATGTGGAAGAAGGTAAAGGCCTGTTTAATGTGTCAGGAGAACCAGAGAATTATTCGATTCTTGCAATCGATGCAGATAAAGATTTTGGATTAGTATATGCTATTAAACCGGATTCAGAAGGAACTTCTATTACATATGTAGAAGTTATAGTACCGGGAAATTTGGG
>NZ_FMUY01000044.1:0-1142 GCF_900101325.1 Pseudobutyrivibrio sp. AR14 | reverse complement strand
AAGTAATCAAACTTTTGCGCATTTCCATTTGGAAGAGTCTTTTCAATCAATCTACCATACGCATCATAATCATAGCTTGTCTTTTCATTTCCATTAACAAGCTCTCTTAGCTTTCTTTCATCATCATAGATATAATCAACTGTTCTACCATCTGGATAGACTATCTCTGTTCTTTCATTAAGCTTGCCATAATTATAAGAAACTGATTTGTTATTGTAATCATTTACGGATAAAACTCTTCCAAGGACATCTCTTTGAATAGATGTTGTACCGAGCCAATCAGTAAACTCATTTAACCTTCCAAGTTCATCATAAGATAAAGCTACAGACTTACCATCCGCATAGTCCACCCTTGTTACTCTTCCTATATCATTGTAGCTATAGTCCGTAGAATAATTATCTCTATCTACCTTTGTAACAAGTCTTCCATACTGGTCGTACTCATAGGTTTCCTTTTGACCTAAGGCGTCTGTTACCTCTGTAAGCTGGCCTGCTAGGTTATAAGAGTAGATTGTCACATGGCCATCTTCTCCTACCTTTGGAAGTCTATCCTCTTTGCTTTCTTTTTCATCAGCACGGCCATCGATTCGATGGATACTCTTTAAGTTATCCAGTGCATCGTATGTGTAAACTGTCTCATTCGAAAGAGCATCTACTACGCTTTTAAGTCTACCTGTAGCTGTGTAGGTATAGAGAGTTTCCTTATCTCCATCTGATACCTTTGTCGCTCTTCCCATAGCATCATACTCATATGACACTGTTCTTCCATCAGTTCCATTTACTTTTTCAATTCTACTTAAAGCATCGTAGTTATATGAGATTTCATAGCCATCAGCAAATGTTCTTTTTGCGACTCTTCCGGCGCCATCATACTCTAGGCTTTGCTCTAGTTTATCGCAAAAATAAATAGCTGTAAGCTTACCGCCTCTAGTGTACTCAAATCTTCTTACTCTACTTGCTGCATCTGTGATTGTCTCTACATTTCCAAGCTTTGTATAGGTATAGCTTGTCTCATTTCCTAGAGAATCTATCTCCCTTATCACTCGTCCAAGGAGGTCGTATTCTCTAGTGCTCTTATTTCCAAGAGTATCTGTCACCGAAGTCACAAGGCCTGCCTCATCATAAGTAAAGCTTCTAGTATG
>NZ_FMUY01000045.1:0-1082 GCF_900101325.1 Pseudobutyrivibrio sp. AR14 | reverse complement strand
GGAAATAAGAGCACTAGAGAATACGACCTCCTTGGGCGAGTAACAAAGGAGATAGATCCTCTAGGAAACGAGACAAGCTATACCTATACAAAACTTGGAAATGTAGAGACAATCACAGATGTTGCAAGTAGAGTAAGAAGATTTGAGTACACTAGAGGCGGTAAGCTTACAGCTATTTATTTTTGCGGCAAGCTAGAGCAAAGCCTAGAGTATGATGGTGCCGGAAGAGTCTCAAAAAGAACATTTGCAGATGGCTATGAAATATCATATAGCTACGATGCTTTAAGTAGAATTGAAAAAGTAAATGGAACTGATGGAAGAGCGGTGTCATATGAGTATGATGCTATGGGGAGGGCAACAAAGGTATCAGATGGAGATAAAGATACCCTCTATACCTACACAGCTACAGGCAGACTTAAAAGTGTAGTCGATGCTCTTTCAAATGAGACGGTTTACACATACGATGCACTGGATAACCTAAAGAGTATCCATAGAATAGATGGCCTTGCTGATGCTAGTGAGACTAAAGAAGATAGACTTCCAAAGGTAGGAGAAGATGGCCATGTGACAATCTACTCTTATAACTTAGCAGGTCAGCTTACAGAGGTAACAGACGCCTTAGGACAAAAGGAAACCTATGAGTACGACCAGTATGGAAGACTTGTTACAAAGGTAGATAGAGATAATTATTCTACAGCCTATAGCTACAATGATTTGGGAAGAGTAATAAGGGTAGATTATGCAGATGGTAAGTCTGTAGCTTTATCTTATGATGAACTTGGAAGGTTAAATGAGTTTACCGATTGGCTCGGTACAACTTCTATTCAAAGAGATATTCTCGGAAGAGTTTTATCTGTAAATGATTACAATAAAAAGTGCGTCGCTTATAATTATGGCAAGCTTAATGAAAGAACAGAAATAGTTTATCCAGATGGTAGAAAAGTTGATTATATCTATGATGACGAAAGAAAGCTAAGAGAGCTTGTAAATGGAAATGAAAAGACAAGCTATGATTATGATGCGTATGGTAGATTGATTGAAAAGACTCTTCCAAATGGAAATGCGCAAAAGTTTGATTACTT